>JAWABU010000029.1 GCA_038884455.1 Candidatus Thermoplasmatota archaeon
CGTTACTGAGAGAGAATATCCGGTGCCATCACCGGAGAAATCACCGGATACTCCTTCATCGCGGAGAAGGAGAATGAACAGGTTATGTAGCACAGTTTTAACTTCATGATCTGAATAGAGCCGTTCGATAGTCTTGTAGCTCACCGTGATACCAAATAATGGTCCAAACAATACCAGGAGTTCTTCCATATCCCGGTTGCTTTTGTTCATCAACCGAGTTAACAAGAACAGCATCGTCCGTTTCCGTACATCGATCTTTTTCTTTTGACCTGCTCGTGGTTTCACAAAATGGATTTTCTCAACCGCCTGATCAATATATCGGGGGAGTTCACGAAGCCGTTGTTTTACCTGTTCACGCTTCTGTTCCCATTCAGCATACGGGTATTTGCTTTTCTCTTCGGAGAAACACTCTTCTTTGATTTCCTCAAGAACTTCAACCAATTCCTGTGCTATTTTTTCTGTGATTTTCATAGTGATTGTAATCAACAGAAAACTATATAAAGATATCTATAGATATCTAGATTATGCGTACGATTTCTCTCATTGATAAGGAGCTTACATTGAAGGACAATGTAGAAGTCTTTTATGAAAAAAGAATAACACCTTTTGGGACAAGTGCAAAAGTCGATGCACCAAAAAAATACATAGGCAAACGAGCCTATGTTATCATCCTTAAAGACTGATTATGGAATTCTGTCCCAATGTCCTACTCTTCGGTCAGAAGAAGTTTGCCTGCTTGTTATGCGTCGTTTGATGCATTTTTTAGATGATTGATGATCTCTTGAACTAGTTTTTTGTAGGTCTCTGCGATTTTTTCAGCGATGTCCTTCTGGTGTGCCTCTGCATAAATTCGGAATATTGGCTCTGTTCCTGAAGGTCGTAGGAGAATCCATCCCTGCTGAGTATATATTTTTATGCCATCGGTTTGATCAACGTTTACGATATCAGGCATATCTTGGATGTGACTAGCCAGCTTTTGGACTACACATTCTTTGAGCAGATTCGGGCACGGTATTTTCGTTTTATACATTTCATACTCCGGGAGTTGTGCAATAAGGGCAGATAACGGTTTTTTTTCTTGAGAAAGGAGTTCAAGCAGAGATGCTATTGACATACACGCATCGCGGCAGTAGTGCAATGAGGGAAATATGAGTCCACCGTTTTCTTCACCGCCGAAAACCGCATGGTGGTGCATCATCGCTGATGCGACAACCGGTGATCCAACGCGAGTGTAGATAACTTGACCGTGATGTGCTTTGATGGTATCTTCGAAACAGGTTGACGTCGTTACAGGTGTTACCACGATTCCTCCTTGATTTCGTATAACAATATGTTTTCCGAGTAAGGAGAGTGTCTTGTCACCCCAGATATATTTTCCTTGTTCATCAATAAAAATTGCTCGATCTGCATCACCATCAAGGGCAACACCGACATCGGCATTTTCTTTCATTACTGTATCAATCAAGCAGGTAAGATTTTCTGGGAGTGGTTCTGAAGGTCTTCCTGGGAATCGCCCGTCGGGGTTGCAGTTCAGCGATGTGACGGTACATCCAAGGTGTTTGAGGAGAGCTGGTGCTGCAAGACTTCCTACGCCGTTTCCGCAGTCAAGAACCACGCGGAATTTTTGTTTTTTGATACGTGCAACGTCAACAAGAGTAGTGATTGCTTTCAGGTACCGGTCTATTGCATGGGCATCGGTTGAATACTGACCAACCATGTCCCATGATGCTTGAGTGTAGTGGTTCTGAAAGTAGATCTGTTCTATTGCTTGTTCGATCTCTTGGGTGAATTCAGCTCCGGTCGAACTCACTCCTTTAATACCGTTAAATTCTGGAGGATTGTGAGATGCAGTGATGATGACACCTGCATCATATTTTTTTTCTTTAACCGTATATTGCAGTGTTGGTGTTGGAACTAAGCCGAGATCGACAACAGTGCATCCTGTTGAGAGGAGTCCAGAGGTTACCGCTGTTGCCAGCATGGCATTTGAGAGTCGTGCATCAGTTCCAATCGCAAGTTTTGGTTGAACTTTGTTTTTTTTCAGGTATGTTCCAAGAGCTTTCCCGATGCCAAGTGCAAGCTCTGGAGTCATTTCTTGGTTGATAACACCGCGGATACCGTTGGTTCCAAAAAGCCGAGGCATATGAATAACAACCTTATTTGTTCTTAAGAGTTGCAATCATGGTTGTAGTTTTTTCAAGGAACTGTTCAGTGAGTTTTGCAACATCGTGTTCTGTATTTGCTTCAACTGTAAGTCTGATGATTGGGCTCGTGTTTGAGGCTCTGAGGAGAATCCATCCTTGTTGAAGATCGACTCGAATACCATCAAGGGTATTTGTGTTGTGGTATTCCTTGGTAAATTGTTGTTTTAATGTTTCAATGACGTTGAATTTGATATGGTCAGGGCATTCGATTTCCTTTTTTTGTCGTGGGTACAGCGGGATTGGTTTTATAAGATCATGGAGTTTTTTCTGCGTTGTTTGGAGGATTTCTGCGATTTTTAAAGGTATGATAAGTGCATCGTCGAAGAGGAAATAGTCTGGCATAATCAGATGGCCAGACGATTCGATGCCGAGGAGCGCGTGTTCTTTTTTTGCTGCAAGAGTGAGAAACGTATGACCAACCTGGATTTGTTTAATGGTGTATCCCTGTGGTTGAAGATATTCTGCAACTGCTTTTGAACATTCAACATTGACAATGATGGTTCCTTGTTTTTTTGGTAGCCCGTAGGTTCCGATGATGATTCCGGTTTCATCAGCGGAGAGTATCTTTCCCGTGTTGTCAACAATGACTGCTCGGTCTCCATCACCGTCGAATGCAACGCCGAAATCACAGCGGTGTTGTTTCACAGTTTCAACAAGTGTTGTTAGGTTTTCTGGTTTTGGATCTGATGGTCGTTTGGAGAACGTTGGGTCCGGATCGCAAAAAACAGGGATGATGTTGAGTCCAACTGCTCTAAAAATTTCTGGTGCAGAAAGCGTTGTACTCGCACCGCCGCAGTCAAGCGCAACAGTCAATTTCTTTTTAAAGATAAATCTCTGTTGAAAAAAAGTTCGATATTCCTTTTTTGGATCAAGAAGTGTTACTGTTCCGAGACGATCCCATGCGGCATTCGTAGTCCTGCTCGTGAGAGTGATATCTCGTATGGTCATGAGTTGATCTTCAGAGAGACCGACGCCATCACCGTAGTAGAATTTCACTCCATTCCATTCCGCGGGTAGATGACTTGCAGTGATAAAAGCAATGAGGTCTTGCTGGTGCTGCCAACCTGAGAAAAGGGTTTGACCAAACGCGGTTGTTCCTGTGTAGAGTACTTCAACTCCAGTTGCGGTGACTCCTGATATAAAGGCTAATGCAAGTGGGACACTGGATTTTCGAAGGTCATTTCCAACAGTCATTGTTTTTCCGCTGAGATTTTGTTGAACAAAAGTTCCAGCAGCCATGCCGATTTTTTGGAACAGTTCCGGCGATATATCGTGATTGTAGATACCACGAATATCGTAGGCTCGGAAAATATGTGGGGATATTGTTTTTTCTTGTAACATCGTACGAGCAATAAAACATCGGTTATAAAAATCTGTTTAATGTTTACGTCAGTATCAGTTTTTTATTTAGGTACTAGAGGTACTTTTTTATGGGTTTGCGTTTCTTTGAATGCGGTTATTCCCCGATGACATTGCCGATCTGTTTTTTCGGATACCCTGGTGGTATGGGTTGTGTCCAAATAATCGCATTTTCAAGACGTGTGTTTTGTTTGATATGTTCGTTATCACCAATCGCGGTTATAATCAGATTTGAATTGTGCTCGATTACGCAGTTTTCCCCAATAATGCAATTCCCTAAATGCACGTTTTCTCCGATGGTGACATGATCAAATATGATGCATGAGTTCAAGGTCGAGTTATGTCCAATGCGTACATGGTTTCCGATGCAGGTGTTGATGAGTTCTCCGTGAACAGCACAATTTTCTCCTTGAAGGTTTTTTAATCCTTGTTTTTGTAATAGCATTTTATTGACGTCAATGTAACTTGGGATACGTCCGACGTCGATCCAGTATCCTTTGATTTGATAGCCATAAAATTTCTTGGTGTTTTTAATGATGAGTGGAAAGATTTCTTTTTCCATAGAGACGAGACGGCCTGTGGGTATATAGTCAAGTACTGTGTTGTTCAGCAGATAGGCCCCTGCGTTGATGAGGTTTGATGGTGCATCTTCTGGTTTTGGTTTTTCAACAAACCCGATCACATTGCCATCTTTTTTCATGTTGACGACACCGAATTCTGAGACGTTTTCAACCGGCCAAAGTGAAATGGTGGTGAATGCTTTTTTTCGATGGTGAAATCGCATCATATCAGCAAGGTTAAGTGAGCTAATCACATCAGCATTGAGAACAAAAAAGGGTCCTGTGATATGTTTTTCTGCAAATTTTACTGCACCACCGGTACCAAGCGGTTCAGGCTCGTTATTGATAATTATTTCTTTTTCACAGGGATGTGTGGAAAAATACGATTCAATTTGCTCCTTTCGATAGTTCACTGCTAATATAACCGTATCAACCTCATCAGGAAGACTGTCAATGAGATACTGTATCATTGGTTTATTCAGAATCGGCAGTAAACATTTAGCCCGCGTATAGGTAAATGGCCGAAGTCGTGTTCCAAAACCTCCTGCAAGAATAATCGCTTCCATATGGGTATCGCCTCTAGCCAACCTGAAACTCATGGCTGCATATTAACATTACAGTATCAACCGCAGTACTATTTCTTAGAAACCAAAATAATTTATAGGCGTCGTGCTATAATATATATCTATTATAGAAAAAAATCTGAGGAATACGTATGAATACTTGGATTAAAACCACGACGTTGTATGGGTTCGTTCTCTTGCTCAGCCTCCTCCTGATACTATCGCCGATGGGTACTGCTGGTGTCCAGATGCATCACAAGAACATACCAAGCGTTGTGACATCAACACCACACACAACGCCAGGTACTGAATATTGGGCACTCATTTTTGCCGTCGGCGTATATTTGAATCACCCTGACCAAGATCGCCCATCGATGCTTGAAGCAGCAGATGATCTTCACAGTACCCTGCTTGCTTCATCAGTATGGAAGACAGAAAACATCCATAAAGTCACCGGAAGTCAAGCAACCGGGCAGAATCTCATTCGAGAGTTACGCTGGCTGATCAAACAAGCAGATTCTGATGATATGGTTCTGATCTTTCTTACAACCCACGGTTCTCCATTGCGTGATAGGAAAGGAATGCCTCTCGATCTCCCGCCACGAGATGAAACAGATGGTGCTGATGAGATTCTTGTTATGTATCAAGGTTTTGATACCTGGTATGCATTTGTCTGGGATGATTTGTTGAATTTCTTCATCAGTCGGATTAAAGCACACGGTGTTTGTCTTATTGTAGATAGTTGTTTTAGTGGCGGTTTTAATGACCAGCCATGGTCTGCAAAGTCAGAAAACAAACAGTATACCGCTGAAGTGTTTTCTCAAGAGTTTGCTGGGGAGCTAGCAGCACAGAACCGGATTGTACTGATGTCCAGTGAAGAAGATACAGTTTCATATGGTTCGTATTTTGCTGAGTATCTGATCAATGGTTTGACCGGATGGGCTGATTTTTTCGGGAATCGTGACGGCATAAACTCAGCTGAAGAAACCTTTTTATTTGCAAAACCATTTGTTGAATTTGTAACTGGTGGCGAACAACATCCGACCATCTATGATGGATATCCTGGAGAATTCCCCGTGACTTCGTAACATGCAAACGTGTTATGTTTTTTTTCTTCTGAGTTTTCTATTTACCATAACTGAAACATTTAAAAAGGAGTAGAAATTCTGAGGTTGCATTCATGGGCTCGTGGTCTAGATGGTTATGACGTCTCCCTGACACGGAGGAGGTCTTGAGTTCGAATCTCAACGGGCCCACTTTTTTGATATAAACAATACTTTTGTTGTGAGTATGTGTTTTGTTTGAACGATGTTTTGAATAAGAAAAATACGAATGCTGAAAAAAAGGAAAAAGGAAAATATTGAAAAATGTGTGTTTTCTTGTTTGTAAGTTATAAGGTTTTTATTAAATCTGCAATTTTTTCTTTTTTATCTTCTTCATCCGGGAGCGTAATTGATGATTTCCATTTTTTTGTTCCATCAGGAAGATAAAAACCTCGCGAAAGTGAAATATATTCACGTTCTCCGCCATCTCCAGATGCTTTTTTCCGTGCAACTTCAATAAAGTTGTTTTTTCCGAATTTTACCTCTTCTGCTTTGATTGTTTCAAATTCAACCATGATTGTACCTCTTTGTTTTGGCTGTTGGGGGTTAAAAAGAAGGTATAATTTAAATCTTTTCTCCATATTTGTGTACGTTGATCAGCGAAATAATAAGGTTCAAATAACCTAAGTTCTTACCCTGCGGTTGTGACCGGTGTTGTGACTTCTTCTCAAACTGATCTTCCGCAGAATGCAACATATCCTGAAACGCATGGTGTGAAAACACTGCTTGGTGATCCTAAAAAAGCGATTCTCAAACTTTCCATTCCAATGATTGTGGCAATGGTTGTTCAAACGTTGTATACGCTTATGGATACCATTTGGGTGTCCGGTCTTGGTCCTGATGCGCTTGCTGCAGTTGGGTTTGTGTTTCCTTTTATTTTTATGGGGATGGCGCTTGCTACTGGTATTGGGATTGGTGGGGGTTCTGCAATCTCTCGGAAGATTGGACAGGGTGATAAAGCCGGTGCTGATCTTGTTGCACTGCATACGCTGATCATTAGTCTTGCTATTGCTGTTTGTTTTTCTGTTTTGTTCTTTCTCTTTCCTGAACCAATCTTTTTCATCCTTGGTGCTGGTGAGGTAACAGTACTTGCAGCGATCTATGCTCGTATTATTGCTCTGGGGACAATTATTACGTTTTTTACCTTGATTGCAACCGCGGTGCTTCGATCAGAAGGAGATGCCCAACGGTCGATGTATGCTATGGTTCTTGGTGGTATTTTGAACGCTGTACTTGACCCTATTTTTATTTATACGTTTGGTCTTGGTGTTGCAGGTGCTGCATGGGCAACGTTGTTGAGTATGGCGGTGTCAGCTGTTCTGTTGTTCTATTGGTTGTTTTTGAAGAAAGATACGTATATTTCGTTGTCTTTCAAAGGATTTCATTTTCAAAAAGATGTTGTATGGGATATTGTTCAGGTTGGTTTTCCTGCATCGGTGATGCAACTTTCTATGGCTATTATGATGATTATTATTAATAGTATTTTGACGTTTGTTGGTGGGACTGATGGTGTTGCGGTGTTTCGTGCTGGGTGGAGTATTGTGACGATTGCAACGATGCCGTTGCTTGGTATGGCCACTGCGGTTGTTTCAGTTTCAGGTGCTATGTTTGGTGCACAAAGCTATGTCAAAGTGAATGAGGCGTATATCTATGCGATTAAACTTGGTGTTGTTCTTGAGATTATTCTAGCGGCAGCAACCGTTGTTCTTGCGCCACATATTGCGCTTTTGTTTACGTTTTCGGCTGATGCTGCTAGATTAACTGATGGCATTACGAATTTTTTGCACATCATTTTTATTTTTTATCCAGCGTCAGCGTTTGGTATTTTTTCATCCGCGGTGTTTCAGGGCATGGGAAAAGGATTCAATTCCTTGCTTGTGACCTTGATTCGAACGATTTTTCTTGTTGCACCGTTAGCCTGGATTTTTTCAACAATGATAACCTATGACATAACCGGTGTATGGTGGGGTCTTGTTACAGGTAATTGTATAGCTGCAGTCATCGGTTTTGTCTGGGCACGTCAGTCAATACATCGATTGATTAACCGTCAGCAAATGAATACGACGGCATCATAACTCTTATATTGTCGTCGTACATGTAGTGTACTGCTGTGATGATCGAACCTTTTCTGAGCCAGGTTCTTTAAGAATTTGGTAATGATGATGATCTTGAGTGCTGATGCATATTGTTATCGGATATGCTGTGCGAGCATATCTGCTATTTTTTCAACAAATGCTACATCTTTTGGTTTGAATGCTGCAGGGGTGTCTGAGTCGATGTCGATCTCACCGATGATTGTTCCTGTTTTTTTGATGGGTACGACAAGTTCTGATTGGGTTGATGTAAAACAAGCGAGATATCGGTGGTCTTGTGAAACATGATCGATGACCTCAGTTTTTCCAGTCTGTGCTGCAGAACCACAGATACCGACACCGAGTGGTATTGTGGTGTGTTCTGTTGGTTGTTTTCCTTGCCATGCTTCTAAAATAAGATTGTTGTCTTTGAGAAGATAGATGCCAACCCAGTTGTAGGTCGGAAACGTATGGTAGAGGGTATCGACGATTGTTTGTAACAAGTTTTTTGGGTCAGTGTTTGAAATCATTTGTTGTATTTGAGTTAATGCATGTTCGTAGTTCATACTCTTTCTGTGCATTTTTTTTATTGTTGGTAGTCAAGAAGACTTGTTTGATGATCGTGAGGGGTGATCGGCGTTTGTATGTTTGTTCTGTTTTCTTTTGGAAGTTCTATGATTCCGTATTTTCCTCCTCCGCCAGGGATGATGCGTACTTTTTTATCACGGAATGCCTGGATTGCTTCGGTGACTGCTGGTACTGTGACTCGTGCGATTGCTTGGATATCTGCATCGATGAGTACGGTTATTTCGTTTCCAAATGTAGTGATAAGTTCATCCCAGCGTTTGCTCACAGTTTGGGTGAATGGTGTGTGCTGGTCAAGTGCTTTTGCAATTATTTCAGCAAGAGGTATCACATGGAGATATGGTGGTCGATGATCCGGGTGATGTGGTTCTTTAAAATTCGCAATTTCTAAGATCCGATCGCGAACTCCTTTTTTGATGCGTTTTCCACAGCTACATTTCCACTTCCGACGTTGTGCTTCTTCAAGGGTGTAATGGGTGTAACATGAGATGCATGCTGATTCATTGTATTTTCCTTCTTGCGGTGGTAATCCGACATTGAGAACTGGTTTGTTGCCTTTGGTCCGGAGAATCGCTTTTTTAAGTTCAGAAAATGTCGGTTCTTCGACGGTGAACCTGGTGAACTCTCGAGCGAGACGAACTGGATGGGGGCTGTGGCTGTCTGAATTGGTAAGAAAGGTAAGTCGATGGAGTTCTTGGATCATATCCGCATAGTTCGTATCAGCACTTAATCCAAGTTCAACAAATGCTACATACTCTGCAAGACTGCCGTAACAATCTTTGAGTGAATGGTGATATGCATACATTGCTGTCCATGGTGTAAATGCATGTGCCGGACCGATGAGTGCATCAACATCTTTGGCATGTTGTGCGAGTTCTTCACCTGACAAAGCAACATTTGGTCGGCCGTCGGTATCAAGGTTTTTTGATTTGTTTTTAATTCGTTCTTTGAAATCATCAGCTGCGGAGATGCTTGGAAAGTAGAGGAGATGGTGAACCCTTCTTTGATCTTCAACTTCAGTACTTAAGATAAATCTGGTGTTGTTCATCTGGAAGGTTCCTTCATCCACTACAGCACATGTTTTGATTTCTTTCATCCATGATGCGTTGAGACAGTCACCTGTGGCAACGACGTGTATTCCTTTTCGTGGTGCTTCAAGTGAGATGGTTTCAATGGTCATCTTGTCACTGGTTGCGCCGGAATATCGTGAATGAAGATGGAGATCAGCATTGATGTACACAGAAAACACCATATAAAAAAACATTTGTTATGGTTTTGCTTCCTCTGTTTTTTTCTCTTGTTTTTGTTGTTTTTTTGTCATTTCTGGTTGTCGTTGTTCAAAGAAAAAGGTTTTTGCAAAGAGTTCGCAGCCACCTGCTACAATCAAGATAATACCAGCAATACATAAGAGATACAGGCCCATGCCGAAACCCCATGAGAGTTCAACGCGACTTCCTGGGCTTTGGGTGATGCTGAGGGCGTAGGTACCTCCGAACGGTTGCGCAGAAATCTGCCTGAGCACGTCAAGAATCTCGGTGTTTCCCTGGGATTGATCTGGTACAAGGGATTGAACTATGGCTCCGAAGAGTACGAGGATCAGTAGTACGAGGATACCTGGTATTAAAAATCGTGTACCTTTAAGCATATATTTTTTCCCAAGTTTTTGACTCTGAGCAATACCAATAGTTCCAAGAATCATAAAGACAATTCCAATTCCAATAAAAATTGAGAATGGTAGTGTAAAACTCCCTAGGGGAAGAGGTCCCTGTTGATTTGGCAGAGTAATTTGAATTCCTTTAATTCCGTCCACCGCTATCAGGTTAGGAAGGTGTATTGGTTTTTCTCCAGGTATTGATATCGTCGTTGAGACTGCATACCATGGGAGGAGAAGTCCGACGACAGCAATGATAAGGCCAACGATGCAGAGGATGTTTCCAATGCTTTTTAGGTTAAAACCATCGATGTAGAGGAGAGCAAATTTTCGGGGGCCAAGACCATATTTTTGATGACGTCGGTAAATTCGATAGCAGAGAATAAGAACCGTGATGAGTGTGATTACGGTAAATAAGAGGAGGAAATTATAGAGTATCCAATCAGCGATAAATAAGAAGTCGTGGGCGGGGAGAAGTTTTGACGTCCATGAAGGCGAGCTAGTCCAAAGGCCGCCGTTCTCTCGAAACTTTGGTCCTTGTGGTCCAGCTTGTCCAAGAAGACTTGATTCTACAGTAGTTTCCTGGGTGTTTCCAATCCATCCCCAGAAACCACCAAATGCAAGCCAGGGCTGATTGTTCAATTCTTCTAACATGTAGTCGGTTCCAGGACGTAAGATTTTTCCATTGTTGCCGACATAATCACTGGAAAATCCAAGTTTTCCTGAATATGGTCTGAGGTAATTTGCATGGCTGCCACGAGCAACATAGACTTTGATATGGTCGCCGTCGCGTTCAACTTGTTCCCAGGTTGCTTTCTGTCCAGAATGATGTTGACTATACATAACTTCTGCTGGTACACCTGCTGAAAACCTGATTTGAACCATCTCCCAGTCGCCTTCGTGTTGATTCAATTCTCCTTTGTTGAATGCATAAAAAAACCAGTATTGAATCACTGAATTTGTATGATCAATATGTGTATAGACGGTGTACCCGAGTGTCGGTAGTGATGCTTGGTAATCTTTAATGATGCCATCATCAGCTATTGTTCCTTTTTGGTTATCAAGATAATACGTATCGCTCGTATACGATGCAAGCATATGTTCGGTTACCGTTGTAGCAATCGGTACTGGATTGTTTTGCTCGTAGAGATATGCATTTTTGATATGGTACGTTACATCAACTGGGTAGCATTCTTCTTGTGCCTCAAAATAAAGGATTGGTGCGTATCGTTCTGCATCAAGATTCTGAGCATGGACACAACAGCAGCTGCTTGCAAGGAATACTCCTAGACAAAAAACTATGAGTAACGATTTTTGAACATTCATAAAATCTCCCACACCTCGATATTTTGATTCATTATTTAACTCTTCGTACGAAGATCGTTGCGCTTGTGAACAAGAGACATGCTGTAAAAAACCTTTAAGTATCATCATCTTTATGGTTGTGTAATATGGGCCAAAAACATACTCTTTCTGATGCTGAATGGCAGAAACGGTTAACCCTTGAACAATATCACATCCTTCGAAAAAAAGGAACTGAACCACCGTTTTCCGGTCGTTTACTCAAGGTCAAAGAACCAGGAATATATCGCTGTGCTGGATGTGGCTCTGAACTTTTTTCTTCAGATTCAAAATTTGATTCGGGGTCAGGTTGGCCAAGCTTTGACGCACCTATTTCGCCACAGAGTGTTACTCTTAAGCAAGATACCAGCCATGGAATGAACCGTATCGAAGTACTGTGTTCTCAGTGTGGTGGTCATCTCGGACATGTGTTTCATGACGGACCAACAAAAACAGGACAACGATATTGTATTAACTCAGCAGCGTTATCCTTTGAAAAAACGATCGTTCAAAAAACAGAACAGGCAACATTTGGCGCCGGGTGTTTTTGGCATGTTGAAGAAACCTTTCGAAAGATTCCTGGTGTGCTGAAAACAACCGTTGGATACATGGGTGGATCACTTCAAAATCCGACGTATGAAGATGTTTGTACTGATAGAACAGGACATGCTGAAGTTGTTCATTTGGAATTTGATCCGACGGTGATCTCGTATGAGCAACTCCTTGATGTTTTTTGGAGTATCCATGATCCAACAACTAAAAACCGACAAGGTCCTGATACGGGGACGCAGTATCGTTCGGTTATTTTTTATCATACCTCTGAGCAGAAAAAGATTGCAGAACAATCACTACAAAAAATCGAACAGGCAAAAAAATATGCTCGTCCTATTGTGACTGAAATAACTGCTGCGCCTACCTTTTATCCTGCAGAGGAATATCATCAAAAATATCTGATGAAACGTGGACTATCGAGTTGTCAACTATAACATATTAAAATAAGTTTCATATTTTTAAAATCGATCATTTTTTCCTTCCGGATTTACAACAGTGGATGTAACGTATCAAATTTAGAAGACATCATGTTGCGTATTTGATGGTGGTTTGAGTTGTTGATGTACTCAAAACGTCATTTGTTCTCTGAATGTTGAGTATCTCTCTCAAAACACAGAGAGGTTTGCGAGAATTCTTGGGGCTTCAGATGAGTATAACCATGTAAGGTGAAGAACGTTTAGCTCTCCAATAACTCACCATACGTAGAAAGATAGAATAAAACTATGGTATCGCACTAAGAGATATTCTACTGTACGCGCAGGGGGTGAGTTTTAACCACTGAATTAAAATTTCAAAAACCTGCCGTTCTCCTCAAATCATATTTATATACTTTTTGCTGTTTTTCTCCGAGAGATAGTAACCTTTATTAGCCACTACTCCATATTGCTCTCCGAGAAAAATACCTCTAGGAGACGGGAGACACACAGCTGCCAAGCAACAGACGACACTATGTCGAAAAAACTGTGTATCCTTTATCATGAGGAGTGATCTATGGCAAATGAAAAAACAGTGACCGATAGCACGTATGATTCTGATAAAATTCAAGTTCTTGAAGGATTAGAATCGGTACGACAAAACCCAGGGATGTACATCGGCAGTACTGATAGTCGAGGATTACATCATCTGGTCTATGAAGTTGTTGATAATGCTGTTGATGAAGCGCTTGCAGGATACTGTACCCATGTTAAAGTATCAATCAACAAAGATGGATCAGTAACGGTTGACGATAACGGCCGAGGGATACCTGTTGACATTCATGAGAAATATAAAAAACCTGGCGTTGAACTTGTTATGACGATGTTATACTCGGGTGGTAAGTTTAACCAGGAGGCGTATAAAGTTTCAGGCGGGCTGCACGGTGTCGGTGTTTCTGTGGTGAATGCGTTATCAGAATGGCTTGAGGTGAAAATCCGCCGTAATGGTAAAGAGTATTTTCAACGGTATGAACGTGGAAAAACAGTGTGTGATTTGAAAGTTATCGGAAAAGCAAAAGACACGGGAACTACAGTGACGTTTCTTCCTGATAAAACTGTGTTTGAAACCACAGAATATATGTATGATATCATTGCGACTCGACTTCGGGAGATTGCATTTCTCAACGCAGGATTGAAAATTGAGATTACTGATCAACGAACCAAACACCATGAAACCTATCAATACAATGGTGGTGTGAGCGAGTTTGTTTTGTATATCAATCGGAATAAAACCTTGTTGCATCCTCATCCGATTTATATCCAAGGAGAACGAGAGTCGATTCCAGTTGAGATAGCAATGCAATACACAGATGCATATACAGAAAGTATTTTCAGTTTCGCAAATAACATCAACACCCATGAAGGTGGAACGCATCTTATTGGTTTCAAAGGAGCTCTGACACGGGTTATTAATGATTATGGCAGGAAAAACAAATTGTTTGATGAATCGTTTAGTTTGAGTGGTGAGGATTGCCGTGAAGGTCTTACTGCAGTGATTTCAGTTAAAATTCATCATCCTCAATTTGAAGGACAGACAAAAACCAAACTTGGCAATTCTGAAGTGAAAGGTGTTGTTGAAAGTATTGTGTATGAAAAACTCGGAGAGTTTTTTGAGGAGAACCCAAGCATTGCTCGGATCATTATTGATAAAGCGGTCCTTGCGAATAAGGCTCGTGATGCTGCTCGGAAAGCACGAGAGCTTACCCGAAGAAAAGGTTTACTTGAACTTTCATCTTTACCTGGTAAACTTGCTGATTGTGCCTGTCGAGATCCCAGTAAATCAGAGTTGTATCTCGTTGAGGGGGATAGTGCTGGTGGGAGTGCAAAGCAAGCTCGTGACAAAGAATTTCAAGCGATTCTGCCGTTACGAGGAAAAATTTTAAATGTGGAAAAAGCACGAATGGAGAAGATTTTGAAAAGCGAGGAGATTCTTGCGTTGATTACTGCTGTTGGTACGGGGATCGGGGAGGAGTTCAACATTGAGAATGCTCGGTATCATAAGATTATTCTCATGACTGATGCTGATGTTGATGGCGAGCATATCCGCACGCTGTTACTCACCTTCTTTTTTAGGTATATGAATCCGTTGATTGAGAAGGGATACCTGTACATTGCACAGCCGCCGTTGTATAAATTAACCAAAGGAAAAACAGTAGAGTATGCATATTCTGATCGTGAGAAACTTCAGAAATTAAAGCAGATGGGTGAGACTGGTGTGAGTATCCAGCGGTATAAAGGTCTTGGAGAAATGAACCCGGAGCAGCTATGGGAGACAACAATGGATCCATCTCGACGGATGATGTTACAGGTTACTATTGAAAATGCGGTTGAGGCGGATAAACTTTTTTCGGTGTTGATGGGCGAGCAGGTTGAACCACGACGTGAATTTATCGAACAACATGCAAAAGATGTTGTCAATCTTGATATTTAAAATAGGGTGATACTTGACTATGGTTGATGATGGAGAAAGAAAGGAGTTAATTCGTGATATTAACGATGAGATGAAACGCGCATTCATTGATTATTCAATGAGTGTGATTATGAGCAGAGCGTTACCTGACGTACGTGACGGACTCAAACCAGTGCATCGGCGGATATTGTACGGAATGAATGAAATGGGTTTATCGTATGAGAAGCCCTACAAGAAATCTGCTCGTATCGTTGGTGATATCCTTGGCAAGTATCATCCGCATGGTGATCAGGCAGTGTATGATTCATTGGTTCGTATGGCTCAGGATTTCTCACTGCGATATCCTTTAGTTTCTGGTCAGGGGAATTTCGGTTCAATTGATGGTGATTCACCTGCAGCGATGCGATACACTGAAGTGAAAATGGCGAAGATCACCAAGTATATTCTTCAGGATATCGAGAAGGAAACTGTTGTCTGGCGTGATAATTTCGATGGTTCATTGAAAGAACCTGAAGTACTTCCATCGGTATTGCCGAATTTGCTTGTGAATGGTTCATCTGGCATTGCGGTTGGTATGGCGACGAATATGGCGCCGCATAATCTCACTGAGGTTGTTGATGGTATTATCCGAGTCATTGATGATCCAGATGTTTCAATTCATGAGCTTGTCGACATCATCAAAGGTCCTGATTTTCCCACCGGTGGTCTAATCTATGGACGTGGCGGAATTCTTGAAGCGTATGCTACGGGTCGTGGGTTGATTCGGATCCGGGCTCGTACAATGATCGAAGGTGATGAACGAAAAAAGATTATTGTTACTGAGCTTCCGTATCAGGTCAACAAATCAGAATTGTTAAAAACCATTGCAACTCTTGTCAAAGAAAAACGACTTGAGGGCATTTCTGATCTGCGTGATGAAAGCGATCGGAAAGGCATGCGTATTGTCATTGAGCTGAAACGCGATGCTATTGAAGATGT
Source organism: Candidatus Thermoplasmatota archaeon (assembly GCA_038884455.1). Lineage (NCBI taxonomy): Archaea > Methanobacteriati > Thermoplasmatota > Thermoplasmatota archaeon. Next base: position 15,852 of record JAWABU010000029.1, read on the forward strand.
TGTGTTAAATCAGTTATTTGAACATACGCAACTTCAGTCGACATTTGGCATCTTAAATCTTGCGATTGTGAAAGGTCAGCCGAAAATCCTCAACCTGAAAGAGATCATTGAGCAGTATATCGAATTCCGGATTGAGATCATCACGAAGAGAACTCAGTATGATTTAACCAAAGCAAAAGAAAAAATGCATATCCTCGAAGGACTGATGATTGCACTGAGACATATCGATGAAGTTATTGAGATCGTCAGGAGAAGCAAAGAGGTTGAAGAAGCAAAGAATCGATTGATGCAACGGTTCAAACTTTCAGAACTGCAAGCAAAAGCAATTCTTGACATGCGGTTGCAGAAACTCGTTGGCATGGAAATAGCAGCAGTTGAACAAGAATATGCCGAAACGAAACAGTTGATTCAACAACTTGAAGAGCTCCTTGCTGATAAGCGGAAGATATTGGCTGAGATTAAACGAGAACTCCTTGAACTCAAAGACAAATTTGGTGATGATCGACGTACTGAAATTGTTGAAGGAGATGCTGATATTGAACTTGAAGATCTTATCCCTCGGCATGATGTTGTTGTGACCATTACAGCAACAGGTTATATTAAACGACTGCCGACTGATACGTATCGGACGCAGCACCGTGGTGGAAAAGGACTTATTGGGATTAAAACCAAAGAAGAAGATGTCGTGATTGATTGTTTTGTAACCAACACCCATGAGTATATCATGTTTTTTACCAACAAAGGTAAAACCTATTGGCTGAAGGCATACAAAATACCTGAGGCCGACCGTCATGCAAAAGGAAAAGCAATCATCAATCTGCTCCCACGATTAGAAGAAGGTGAAAAAATTGAAACTGCACTTCCGATCCATGATTTTGATGACAACCATTATCTCGTGTTTGCAACGAAAAATGGAACCATTAAAAAAACCGTAACGTCAGCGTATGGAAATATCAGGATCAATGGTATTAAGGCAATAACGCTTGCTGAGGGTGATGAACTCATGAGTGTTGTATTGACTGACGGTACGAAGATGATTATGATGGCGTCATCAGACGGTCAGGCTTCTCGGTTTGCTGAATCTGAGATCCGACCGATGGGTCGTACTGCTCACGGGGTAATTGGTATGCGACTCAACAAAGGTGATCGGGTTGTTGCGATGACTGCAGTTGATGAAGATGGTTCGCTTTTAACACTGACTGAGAATGGTTTTGGTAAGCGGTCTCCCATTGCTGATTATCGGCAGACGCATCGCGGCAGTAAAGGTGTTCGAACAATTGTCACCAATGAACGTAATGGTAAAGTAATTTTTGTCAGTCAGGTCAGTGATGATGAAGAGCTCATTATTACCACAATGCAGGGGATGACGGTTCGCATTCCAGTTCGTGATATCCGCAGCCAAGGTCGTAACACTATGGGTGTTCGTATCATGCGACTCAATGAAGGCGATAAGGTTGTTTCGGTAACAAAAGTGATGGCTGAAAACGATGAAAAGAGTTGTATTACACCAGAGGAAACTTCGCTGTCTGAGAAATATCATGTTCCGATTGATGATCCCGGGGAACAACGAAAAGAAGAACCTGTCGCTGAACCTCCTAAAAAAAGTACTTCAAAGCCAATACGTGAATCAGATGAACACGTCAAATCTGAATCAAAACAATTCGGAGTCGAACCAGAAAAAACACCAGAAGTATCTGCATCTGAGGAGGTAACCGATCCATCAACAACGCCAAAACCTCCTCCAAAAAAGAAAAAACCAAAAGGCACGGTGAAAGGTACCTCTCGTTATTCACCGAAAATTAAAAAACCGAAAAAGAAAACAACGGTAAAAAAAGAAAAAACACCTCGAAAAAAAAGTATAAAATCTCAACAGCAGAAACAACAACGAAAGAAAAAAATCAACACAAAAAAAGTTGTTGTAACCAAAAAGAAGATGCGACACAAGAAAACGGATCGTAAGAAAGAACCAGGTATCAAGAAGAAATCGGTCGTGAAATTGAAACAAAAACCACGGAAAAAACATGGAAAGAAACGATAGCAACATTTTTCCATCAGCTTTTTTCTCATTTATCAAAACAATGAATTTTTAGAGTATCTGCAAGGTCATAAGAAGCATCAATATTCCCACAATGATGATTTGATGGATCAGATAAATAAGTAAGGAATGTCTACCAAGAAAAACCAATGCGTGAACCGGTGAAGTTGTTTGTACAGTTCTGATTTGTTTTTTTCGTATCCCTTGCGGATAGAATGTATGGCCGATGCAGATACCAAGGAGAATAACTCCGAACCATGGAAGGAGTGGAAAATAGTCAAGCGTGTAGAAATTTTTTGGTCTGAGACCGAGCCAGAGTAAGTAAGGGAATTCAACGTGAACTCGTGATAGAAACACTCCCAAGATGATACATATGATTCCAAGTGTGAAGGGAGTTACACGATGACGAATGAATGGGTATGCAAGAAGTATTGAAACGCCAATGCAGTGGAGGACTCCAAAAAGTATTGTTCCGTTTCCTTTGAGAAAAAACCAAGTTGCTATGGTTATCAGCATTCCAAAACCAAGTATTCGTAATCCTTGTGTTACGAAAAGGAGATAGAGATTTTGTTGGGTATTGTTTTTGTGTTTTTTGTGGTAACGTAAGGTGAGTGATATACCGACAAGGATGAGAAAGATAGTTCCAATTGAGTAGGTAAAGAGTCGCCATGGTAGTGTTTCGAGATTTATGGTTATAACCTTGTAATACGTCATATCAAAAATAATGTGGAAAAAAATCATCATGACAATTGCGATACCTCTGAGTGCATCAATTTCCCAGTAACGTTCGTCGTGTTTGGCAGTACAAAGATTTTTCATAATACTATTGTATATATTCCGAGTTCCTATTGATGTTTTCTTTTTATAAAACGAGGGATAGCGAGGAATGGATTTGAACCATTGATCTACGGGTTATGGGCCCGTCGGGATTTCCTGACTACCCCACCTCGCTATATATGGATTAAGTTTTTTTCGGTAATTCCGGTGAATAGTTTTTCTCCTACTTAAATGTACCACTCTGTAGTTATTCTGTGAGTTTCTCTTTTTTTGTCAAACTTTTTTGATGTTAACAGATTTCCGATGGAGAGAAAAAATTTTAATACCTGTAACAGGATGAATAGTATGGCGGGAGTTTATGGTGAAGAAGGTTATTGAAAGTCGTTTGGTTCAACGACAGTCGAAATTTCCAACGGTTTGCACCTATTGTAATTCTAAGATTAATGCTGATGATCCCTATTATCTTGAAGAAGGAGTAAAGGAGCATATTCATTCATTGATCGCTCGGAAGTTTTGCATGAATTGTTATACTCGTTATGGGGAAATCATCCTTTTAAAAGGAAAACAGTAATGCGTTGCGTCGGTTGTAGGAAAGGTTTTTCATTAATGTTTTTATTCGTGGTACCAAGAGTTACTTGCAGGGGTACCCGAGCTTGGTCCAAGGGGCAGGGCTTAGGAATGCTTTTGTTTGTAGCATTAAGAAACCCTGTTGCGTAGGCACTCGAGCGTTCAAATCGCTCCCCCTGCACTCGTTTCTCTCGGAGGAGAAGAAACTATGAAGATTATTGCGTTTGCTGGTATGCCGTTTTCTGGTAAATCAGTAGCAGTTGATTTTGCTCGTCAGCAAAATATTCCTGTAGTTCGAATGGGTGATTTAGTCTGGGAAGAAACAAGACGTCAAGGACGACCGTTAGATGATAGAAATGTTGGAGATGTTGCAAATTCCATGAGGAAAAAATATGGGATGGATATATGGGCACAAAAAACAGTTGAATGTATGAAAACATTACCGTCCTCAAATATCTATGTTATTGATGGTATCCGAAACAAGGAAGAAATAATCTACTTTAAAAAGCATCTCGGATCTGACTTTCTTCTCATTGCGATTATTGCATCTGATGAGATTCGACATCAGCGTGGTCTCATGCGTGGACGCCGGGATGATAGCGGTACTCTCAAAGCAATGTTAGAACGAGATAAACGAGAGGTCTCCTGGGGTCTTTTAGAGGTACTTAAATCAGCAGATATACGCATTGAAAATAATTCGAGTCTTGAGGAGTTTCAGGAGCAAATAAAAAAGTTTTTTCAGAGCATCCTGGAGAAACGATAAGTTAATCAACTGTTTTTCTGATTGCGGCGTGGTTTTTTATGTTTGAAGTAAAAATTACGGTTCAACTGAAAAAAGGTGTTTCAGATCCTGAAGGGACAAATACTTTAAAAGCATTGCATCTCCTTGGTTTTGATCAGGTACAATCAGTAAAGACCCTACGGACCTATGATATTGTTATTAATGACGCTGATAAAAACAAGGTGAAAAAAGATGCTGAGCAGATGTGCCAGCGGTTGTTAACTAATCCGGTGATTCATAGTTATGTCATCGATGTCAAAGAGTTGTAAATCTCCGATTTGTCATCCGGTGAGAGATATGGGGACAGACGTTTCTCATTTATTCAACAAAAAAGCAGTTCCTTTTGATTTGTATGAAGTTGATATTCTTAGGGCATCTGATCAAGAACTGTGTGAGTTGAGTAAACAGCTTGGTTTGGCGCTTTCGCTTGATGAGATGCAGCGGATAAAACATTATTTTCAAGAAAAAAAACGTTTACCAACTGATGTTGAACTGCAGGCTCTTGGTCAGGCGTGGAGTGAACATTGTTGTTATAAATCTTCAAAACTTGCATTAAAAAAATATATTTATGGTGTTGCTGAGGATAAAATCATTGCCCGTGAAGATGCTGGTGTTCTTCCCTTTGATGGAAAATATTGTTATTGTGCAAAGATAGAATCACATAACCATCCGTCAGCAATTGAACCGTATGGTGGTGCGGCAACCGGTATTGGTGGCGTGGTCCGTGATGTGGTTTGTATGGGTGCCCAGCCGATTGCGTTTATCGATCCGCTCTTTTTCGGTCCTTTATCGTATCCTGCTCATAAACTTCCTGCTGGTGTCAAGCATCCTCGGTATTTGTTTAAAGGCGTGGTTGATGGTATTCGAGACTATGGTAATCGTATCGGTATTCCAACGGTTGCAGGCTCTGTGTATTTCCATGAGGGGTATCTTGGAAATTGTTTGGTGAACGTTGGATGTCTTGGTATCATGGAGAAGAAGGATTTGGTTCATAGCTATGCAAAAGCACCTGGTAATGTGTATATCTATGTCGGCGGAAAAACTGGTCGTGATGGCATCCACGGGGTAACGTTCGCCTCGGCAGAATTGAACGATGCTAGTGAGGAGAGTAGTAGGTCTGCAGTTCAGGTTGGCGATCCAATTACGAAAGAACCGGTGATTCATGCGACTCTTGAAGCAAATCGCAAAGGATTACTTGAAGGATTAAAGGATTTCGGCGGTGGGGGTCTTTCCTGCGTTTGTGGTGAGTTAGCGTATAGTGCTGGTTTTGGTGCTGAGATTCATCTTGATCATGTTCCCTTAAAAGAAGAAGGGTTGAAACCGTGGGAGATATGGGTATCTGAAAGTCAGGAGAGGATGATGTTCCTTGTTGATCCGAAGAATGTTGATCAGGCGTTGCATATCTGCAAACAGTGGGATGTGTATGCAGCACCAATTGGCAGAGTGATTCAGGAACAAGTTATCCGCGTGTTTTTCAAAGGAGAACGAATCCTTGAGATGGATTTGGAGTTTCTCACCGGTGGACCGGTGTATGATGAATGTATTCGTCCGGTTGTTCTACCACAGCCGACAGATGCTGAAGAAAAAGAAGAACGTTTTCCTATGCCTAATTTGAATGATGCCGTAAAAAAACTACTCTCCTCTGAAAATATTGCATCTAAGGATTGGGTGATTCGTCAGTATGATCATGAGGTCCGTGGTAATACTGTGATTAAACCGTTACATGGAAAAATGAATCAGGAGTCTCATGGTGATGCAGCAGTGATTAAACCCCTTGAGAATTCATGGAGAGGTCTTGCGGTGACTGCTGATGTTAACCCGAGATTTATGGAATTGAATCCATATTGGGGTGCTTGTGCTGCTGTTGATGAGATGTGCCGAAATCTTGTTTCTGTTGGTGCTCGACCTGATTCGATTCTTGATTGTTTGAATTTTGGAAATCCTGAGAAACCTGAACGCATGGGTGAAATTTATGAAACCTGTCGGGGTCTTGGTGATATGGCAAAAGCCTTACGTCTTCCCTTTGCCTCAGGTAATGTGAGTTTGTATAATGAGTCTGTGTCAAGTGCAGTTCCACCAACACCTGAGCTGATGGGTATTGGTATTGTTGATGATATTCGAAACTGTGTAACCAGTGATTTGAAACGTCAGGGAAATCTCTTGTATCTTGTCGGACGGGAAACCATGCAGGAGCTGGGTGGCTCTGAGTATTATCGTCTTATGGGGCGTAAAGGTGGAGTGGTTCCTCGAACCGATGCATCGACGTTGCACCGGTGTTGTGATACGTTGCTGTTGTGTATTGAAAAAAGCATGATTGCTGCATGTCATGATGTCAGTGAAGGTGGTCTTGCGGTGTGTCTTGCTGAAATGATGATCGGTGGTGGTATCGGAGTTCATGTTGATATTTCTGATTTTGGAGCATCGCTTCGTACCGATATGAAATTGTTTTCAGAGACGAATACTCGATGGGTTGTTGAAGTACCGAAAAATACAAAAAACAAGTTTGAATCGTTGTTGAAGAGGCATACGGTGCCGTTTACTTTTTTGGGTGAAACAACCGGTGAACAAAAACTGGTTATCACTGAACATAAAAAAGTAGTTGTTGATGTAGAACTCGAAGATTTGCGAAGATGCTGGCTTCAACCACTCTGGTCAGTTATGGGGTAAACACGATACGAGTGATGATGATCTAAAGAGAAAGTGATATGGTTAAACCACCATATCTACATGTACTTAAAATTGATTGATAGACTGGATTGTTTGTGTTTTTGGTACTACTTTTTCTTTATGTTTTTTGCTTGAGGGCCTCGTTCTGCGACTTCTAAGTCGTATTCAACAGTGTCTCCCTCATTCAGATAGGTTCCAGCAGGTATGGATGAACGATGAACAAAGACATCTTTATCATCTTCTCCTTTTATGAACCCATATCCTTTTCGTGCGTTATACCATTTTATTGTTCCTTTCATTCTTTTTTTTACCTCCTATGTAATCCAGAGGATTCTTTTTTCGAACAAAAACAAAATTGTATGAAAGGTTCTTTTTTGAACAATCCAATACTCTTTGTCTCTATTCTTTGGTAGATATGTACATTTCTCGGTGTTTTATATAAGTTTCTATCCTCGTGGCTTCATCCCGAAATAGATAATTAAGGAAGAAACATTCATTTTTTCATTGGATGGGACGCGCAAAGAAAAGGATTAATCCAACAGTTGCGAACCATGTGAACCGCAATTTCACCGCCGATTTCAG
>JAWABU010000030.1 GCA_038884455.1 Candidatus Thermoplasmatota archaeon
AAATCTGGAGAAGAACCGTTCTACTGCGGTTCCTTTCTTGTAGGTTTTTTTAAATTCTGGTGGATATTGTGGTTTGATTTTCGTTCGTGCAGCCTTAATGATGGGTGTAACTTTGTCTTTGAGCAGGATCTGCCTAATGGAAGATGAATCGAAGGCTTTATCTCCGAGAAAATATTGTGTTGGATGTTCAGTTTTGTATGATTTCACCTTGGTATAGACTGGTTTAAACTGGGTTGAATCATGGGTGTTGGCATCTGTAAAGGTGATGGCAATGGGTAGTTCAGCGTTGACATTTACAGCCACATGTATTTTGTACCCTTTGACGCTTTCTTTGAACCATCTTCAGTACCTATCTTGATACCGGTGCAATTTTTAATATATGGATAACCATCATTGATAGAACTCGAAATACCCCAGACATTAGTAAAATTCCATCCTGCATCCGTAAATGTTGATTTTGTCTTCATCTCAGATGTCGTTTTACCTACCGCGTTACCTGCTGTTGAGGTCTGACTAGAAGAATCCATATCCCAAAAATCACCACTCATCACACAATCCTCACTCACCCAACCAGCAAAGCCTTTATCTACTGGATGCGGAGGAGAATGCCATCGCACACTCCCTGTAGAATAAGAATTAAATATCCTAGAACAGAAACAAAACCCGACAAAACCACCTAAAGATGTCTCATAACCAGAAATCCTAGTTATGTTACCCCTTGAGTAAGAGTTAGAAACAGTACTATTATACAACAAACCAACAAAACCACCCACCCGCTTATCTCCAGAAACACTACCAGTAGCATAACAACCAGAAACATTAACATTCCATATATAGCCAAAAAGACCACCAACAGCATCATCACCAGAAACACTACAACTAGCATAACAACCAGAAACAGAACCATAGTACATCTCACCAACAAGACCACCCACGCACCAATCCCCAGAAACATTGACATTAACCAGACCGATATCTTTAACCACACGTGCACGCAAACATCCGAATAAACCAACCAAATTACTTGAAGGACGATTTATAAACAAATTAGAGATAACATGACCCTGACCATCAAAAACACCTGAAAAAAGATTATCATAACTATCATTTATTATCGGCCTCCAACCATCACCAGTAGTAAAAAACACCTTCTTACTCGGGTCAAGATAACAACTATCATCATTAAAATCAAGATCAGAAACAAGAACAAAATAACCACTAAGATGATATCTAATATTATCAAGATGCTCAATCTTAGATATCACATACGGATCATCCTCTGTACCAGAACCACCACCAAAAAACAAATCACTAGGCGCTTGCACAGAAGAAACAAAACAGCAAACATCAAAAACACGGACACATAACAAAAACATAACCAAAAAGAACCAAAAACACAAATCTCTTCATTTTTATCCACACCCCCTATCCATATCTAATAAAAAAAACCTAATCAAAAAAACCTAATCATTACCACACAGGAACACTACAAACCCCATACATACAACCACAATACCTACCAATATATCCACACATGACACAACCTTTATCCTCGTTATCTCATCCATAATTAACCTTTTTCACCTCTAACAAGACGATATTGGTGAGAGGTTAAATAATCTTATGATTCAAAAGAACGAGACTGTCAACTTAACACACCTCCAAGAGAATAGTATACAACCCGGTCAAAGCCAAAGACCACTGATCGATACTCTGTTGTAAAGAGCTATAATAGGGAAAAAGCGTTTCTGGAAACGTTTAACTTGTACCTTGTATGTGGTATGCTATACTATTACTCAATTAAAAAATGAATTTCCTTAAGTTGATACGTTTGCTATTTATTGACGAAAGGATCTTTAAATTTTCATACAAAAGTGAAAGAGGATAGCACGCTAAACCAAGATAATCAGGTTTTACCCTTGTTTCGACTGGAAACTCCAGATAGAACAGGGTATGGGAGCACTGGGATTTGAACCCAGATCGGCGGGTCTCTTCTTGGGTCATCGCTCCAGTTAATCATCATATCTCAGATGACCCTCTTCTAATCATTCCCGTAACTGGAGCCCGCAATGATGCCGGGTTACACCATGCTCCCATAGAAGAAAAAAAGAGATATTATTGTCGTCGTGCTCGTTTTTCCCGTCGCATCCGTTTCTTCCGCCATTTCCAGCGCATTTTCCGTCGTTTTTTCCAGTCTCGCGAACTCCTTTTCATTGTGGTTGCCTCAATGTGTATCTTTTTATTCTAACTTTTCCCCTTAAAGAAATAGCCATATTTAATAGTTTAGGGTAAAGAGTACCTGTCGGTATCATGGTGAGTCACTGGGGATCAACCCAAACGTATTTACAACGCGTACAGTACCATGCTGTTGAAATCCATTCTTGTTTTCCATGGACTGGGTTTTTATGTCGAAAGATTCTGGTAAGTTTTAGGTCGCATTTTGGACAAGTACCATGATATTTTTCTTGGTATGGCTCGCCACCAATTGGATACATAAGTGTGTCTGATGCTACCGTATAGATATATCGACAGTTGGTACATTGCCATGCTGTCGGAATCCATTTTCGTTTTCCATCAACTGTTTTGTTTTGATACAGTCGCACTGCTTTTTGGGAACATTTCGGGCATTTCTTTTTAATATAATCACCATCGCATCAATTTTTTTTATTAAAATATCTGTGCATGACATCACGTATGAGGTTTTAAAGTATATGATACGGCAGAGATGAAACATCGGAATTTTTATGAACAAACAGTTGGATATCTTTTTGTGGAGTTAAAGAAGATACTGGTACGGCTGATCATCCTGTTGTGTATCTGGGGGGTTATTGCGATGGTTGCCTGGTCGTTTCCGGTGGTGCAGGAACCTGACAATCTTCCGTTAGAGTCGTGGAGTTATTACCATGGTCGATCTGATGTTGAACAGTTCCTACTAAAAAATCGAGATATGCTGTTAGTGGTGTTATTTGTTGGTGCGATGATTTCTGAAATTGTAGTATTTTTTCGTGAGTTTTTTATCATGAAGAGATGAGCGGGCCTGGAGGGATTTGAACCCTCGACCTTTCGGTTAAGAGCCGATTGCTCCACCTAGCTGAGCTACAGGCCCATAAGAAAAAAACATAAGAGAATGAAGGGAAAACTTACGGGTTCTTAAGTGTTTTCCTGAAGGAGTTTCTTGATTTCAGCGTCATCTACTTTGGATAAATACTTGGCATCGATCCGTTCGGTGACGTAAACATCATGACCTGCACGATATATCTTTACACCGTCGTCTCGTGCCTGTTTTCCATCAATGCGAAGGAGGAGTGGTTGGTCGGTTCGAACTTTTCCTGCTTCAAGTGCTTTTTTGATGCTGCCGCTCAGATGGACTTGTTTTCGATCAATGGGATTAAGTCCTTTTTCAAGGATTACATCGATTTCTTCTTCAGTTGCAGGGTAGTAATAGGTATCTAACTCTGCTTGGGGTAGATCATCTAGGAAGACGCCGACGGTATGACCGTAGGTTGCTCGGATCATACCGCCGTCAACCTGATATCTACCTTTTGGATCGGTGAGTGCTATTGCTTCAATATGTTGGGTTCGAAGCCAATGAAAACCTGATCGGTTTCCTCCGATAGCTTCGACGAATTTTGAGATGTCAACCCAACCTCGACCGTCAATCATTAATCCAAGTTTCTCTGGGAAATGACGGAGTACTCCTGCCATAATCCGACCAAGGGTGTTCAATTCTTTGTCACTCATGAGAAATTTTCCTTTTTTTGTGCACATGGGACAAACTTCACCACGATAATATCCGTGTTGATCACATTCTCCAAGCATAGCAATCAGAACCGGGTAAATACTAAGAAGAGTATAAGTTTTTGTATCCCTTAGTTATTACCTTTGGCTGGTGACTTAATCGTGGAGCAAGAAGAGTTAAAAAGACGTGCAGCAGAGAAAGCAGTTGAATATGTCGAAGATGGCATGGTTCTTGGCCTTGGAACTGGATCAACGGTTGAATACATGGTGAAGAAACTTGCTGAGAAGATTCGAGAGGGGTTGACGATTCAAGCGGTTCCTACATCTGTGAAGACAAAGAAGCTTGCTGCTGAGTATAAAATACCGTTGGTTGATTTTGATGAGTGTACAATGCTTGATCTGACGATTGATGGAGCTGATGAAGTCGACTCAAACCTCAACCTGATTAAAGGAGGAGGAGGTGCATTAACTCGGGAGAAAATCGTTGCATTTCATTCAAAGAAAGTGATCATTATTGTTGATGAAACGAAAATCGTAAAAGGGCTTGGGTGTGATACGCCGGTGCCGGTTGAAGTGGTGAAATTTGGATGGAAAGCTACTCAAAAAACTTTGGAGGAGTTGAGTGGATGTACTGCTGAGCTTCGGCGGATTGTTGATGAGCCGTTTATCACTGATAATTCAAATTACATTATTGATTGTGATTTTGGGAAAATTGATGACCCTGACGTGTTGGAAAAAGAGTTAAACAATATCCCTGGTGTTGTGGAAAATGGTTTGTTCATTGGTCTTGCTGATGAAGTTATTGTCGGGAGTAAACAAGGCATTATGAGTCTTGAAAAACAAGAACAACAGATGCCGCAACAGTAGATAAAAGAAACAGGAGAAAACCTACAAAAAAATCAGTTTTATTTGAAGAACTCTAGGTAAGTTTTCACATGACTTGTTTCTAGATACGTTGCCGTGAGTTTGTCAGCGATTTCTTTATCGAGACCTTGATTGATGAGTTCTTGATGAAATAGTGTACCACCTCGTTTTGCCATTCGTTTTATACGAAATACTGTTCCAGGCAGACGAAACAGCACGGCAGGTAGAAGGGTATAAGAAGTTTTAAAACAGGTATCACCGCAGTAGACGGTGAGTGTACCATGGTTTGTTTCGACATAGGAAACGCTATTCTTTTTCGTGATGATGGTCACCAACATTCATTCCTTTGATCATGTGACTAAGGTTTAAGGTTGACATATACTGCCGGGTCAGTTCATAGGCTTGCTGATCAGTCATACCTGCTGCTTTTGACTCTTAAAAAATATTGCTGCTGATTGAGCGTATTTCTTAGCACTTTCAGGCCCATATAAAAGAGAGCTGATTTCTTTGAGTAGCCCTGGTATTTTTTCTGGATCTGGGATGTGTTCTTCATGAGTATTCATAATTTTTTCCTCCAACGACATTTTTTCTTTATCCGCATATACTGTGTTCACATTATATAGGAATACCGAGCAGTTGTAACCACTTTTTGACCACTTCAGCAGAAAAACGATAGACTACCCGTGCGTCGTTCTGGCGTTGTTCTAAAATTTTTTTTCAACGAGATGCTGTACTTTTACCCGGATGATTCTTCGAGATGCTGATCCTCGTTGAGCTCATACAAGATCAGTAATCTGAAAGAGATTTTGATCAGTATGATCCATGATCACACGAACAATATCTCGAGAAATCGGATCTTGTACCGCAGGTAATACCATCTCAGGTGTTAAACCACCGTGTTCGAATGCTAATTGAACGAGTGTCAGATATCGTTTTGTAATTTGCTGAGCATTTTGAAGAGGAGCAAAAGCCTGAGATATCAGACGTTCTAACTCATTGATACGTTGGTGGAGTTGTTTGATTTCTTCGACAATATCTTTCGTCACAAAAGGAAACATGGAGAACCGCCTACAAAGCATTTGTGTTGACCGACAATGTTACCTCTGATAGAAACACCGTAACCATAAAAAACAACCTTTGATATGTAAGAAGTATTTCGAGTATGCAGAAAACAATGCTCCTTCAGAAAACAGAAAAACTATCAGAACAGATTCATCAAAAAATAAACGAAATACAGTTTGATGCCCATTGGTTTCGACGGATCTTTCACACCTCAGCAGCATCTGTGTTGGTCTATTACGTTCTCCCAGAAGCTTTGTGGATACAGCTGTTGAAAATCATTATTCCGGTTTGGATTGTTGTTGGAGTGACAATCATTGAATATCTTCGGTTACGATCGATTATCAACAACGATGAATTTTTTGGCCTGCGCCCATATGAATACCGACGGCCAGCAAGTTATTGGTATTTCAGTGTTGCACTCGTAATTTTATTACTAGGATTTCCTCAGCAGATTGCCATCCCGTGCATTCTCTGCGCCAGCTTTACCGATCCAATTATGGGGGAAATACGGATTCGTTTTGGAGTACAACATTCGATTGGCATAGGTTTTTTTCTTTCATTCATCTTCTATAGCATCATATGGTATACAGCACAACCATTTGGCATCGGTATCTTGACTACGTCTCTTGGAGCAGGTGTTACCGTACTGAGTGAATCATTAAAAAATCCTTACCTTGATGATGATTTCCTCATGCAGATACTTCCCGCTATCTGTATCGGCATTCTCTATCTGAGTTGTTGGTCTGTCGGGATGAACATTCTGCCGAAGCAAAGTTTAATTCCTCTCTCAAGCTCAACATTACAGCAGCTGGTGATCCTATGAGCATAGAAAAAGAGCGACACAAAACAAGTACTATTACCATAACGCGATTGGAATTATGGCTTACACCGCTTCTAGTTATTATACCCTGTCTTGTCAGCTTTCTTATGATCTATGAATGGTATATCCATGGATTACTCCACAATGATATCAGATATACTCCTGAAGGAATGGTCGGAGCTATTATTCTTATTGGAAATATCATTTTTGCAGTTCCTTTTGTAAAAACAATCCTTATCAAAACAAACAAGAGAAACGAGAAATGATGGGGTACCTCCAAGAAAAAAGTAAGGTGAACGTTTATGAAAAACATGAGTCAAATAACTCGGATTCAAAAAGATATCCATATGTTTGAAGAAAATAAAAAACATATCCCAACTTCTTTGACTGCATCGCAGAAAAAAATCATTGAACTCGCTGAGCAATACTACCAAGATGCTCAGTACTATGCTCAGAAAAACGATAAATTCACTGCATTTGGATGTATTAACTATGCTCACGGACTCCTCGACGCTATCCTCAAATATTGACGTCAAAGATAGATCTGCACAGGATCATGAACCTGGAGATTGAACCGTTCGGCAGCAGAACTCTGTTTTAGGGAAAATTCAAGATACCCGGAGCTCCCAACAATGCCAAGTAATGTATTATTCTGGCCAAAACCATATGATTCACAGAAAAAAACATCGATTTTTTGACCGTGCAGATCAACCTGTTTTGTTGATCCGATGCTGATATGTTGACGAATGAGTTTTTCAGAGATATTTGTAATAACATTGCCAAAACGATCTATATGCAGTACTTTTCCAATGAGAGTTGTATCGTTGATACAAGCATCATCAAATGTCATATCGACAAAACGAGAAATCCTTGGACCAATTGCATCAAAAGGTATGCCGTTGAGAATATGAGCGGCAACCGGTGCAAAGATATCTCGTCCATGAAACGTTGAAGAAACAGGATGCTGAAATAACCGATGATTTTGTATCTCATACACAAGAAAATCCCCTAGATGCCGAGCTGCAGGGATGAGTACTCCGTTATCAGGACCGATGAGAATATGATGTTTTGTGGTAATTACTAATCCCTTCCGAGAGGTGCCAACACCTGGATCTACCACAGCAACAACCACAGTTCCAACTGGTAGAAATGGACATGTTGCTCGAAGGATAAAAGCAGCCTCAACGATATTCTGCGGTTCGACGTCATGGCTGATATCAATGATATTTGCATCGCAGAATCGTAATGCTCCTGCTTTCATCTGAGCAACATAGCCATCTTTTAATCCAAAATCACTCAGAAAAGCAAGATGCTTCATGGTACTACCGCTCCTCTGAAAAAGGAAATAACTGCAGGGTTATTAAAATCTTATACATAGCGTAATTTTTCCTGTACAGATAGCATATGGGGGGTTGAACCAAAACTATATATGGGAGTACCAGGTATAATATTATGGAATGGAGAAAGAGGATGAGCCAAAATAATAATTTTAATCTTTTGAAAGAACAATGGAAAAAATCAACTGGCGATATGACTTGTCCGCAGTGCAAAAGTCCATTGACAATAATTCAGCTTGAACAATTGTATGATCCCTATGCTGATTATCCAACGTATAAAACTATTATTGAATGTTCGAAATGTTCTTTTAAGATTAATACGCAATCATCGACAATTCTTGGCAGTGTTAAAAACTTCACTGATCGAACTGTTGAAATTGGAAGTTGGTCAATATCCGGAAGTAGAATCTCATCAACGTTTGATCATACGTTACATCCTGATGTTCTTCACAAGTTGAAAAAATCTGGAGAACTGGTTGAGTTTCTTATTGTCAACAATCAGGTTGTACAAATTATAGGTTGACGTAATTCGAAATCATGCAGTTGTTCAGGTGACTTAATATAGAGATTTTGAGTTAACTAACTTCTGAAAGACCTATGATTGCACGAAAATCAACCCTTATCATGTTTTCTGATTTGACTGATGCGTTACTTGCATATGTCGCTATTTTCTTCATCGCTCGATATATGCATCCGTCAGATTATGGAATCATTGGTTTTGCGATGGGATACATCGGGTTGTTTACTATCGTCAACAGCCTTGGATTCGATGAGGCACATATCAAAAGAGTATCTGAAGGGAAACAAAACTTAGGTACATGCATTGGAACGTTCCTGGTCACAAAACTTGGTTTAGTCAGTCTTATGGCAGTGCTTACTGTTGGTTCGATTTTCTTTTGGAAATTTATTGCAGGACGAGGGTTTGAAACCCCTGAGCATGAATTTGCGGTGTACATTATTTTACTGTATTTTATTTTCGAGCGGGTTGCAACAATCTTTCAGACAACGTATACCGGTGAGACAAAGATTGCAAAAACCTATATCCCGAAACTGCTGTCAACGATACTTCGAACAGTTGGAATTATCTTCGTTGCTCTGGAAGCACAAACCTTTGGTTTTGGGGCGATCGAACTCGCATGGACGTATGTTTTTGGACATCTATTTCTTCTCATCAGCAGCATCATCTTGTTTCGGAACTATCCTATTAAAAAACCGACCCTTGCGTGTTTTAAAAGTTATTCACAGTTTGCCTTTCCATTAATTATCGTGAGTGCTGCTGCAGCAATTATGAATAATGTTGATAAAGTACTTATTCAGTTGTTTTGGTCTGCAGAAGACGTCGGCTATTACTATGCCTGCTCTCGGATTAGTGGATTTATCGTTGTTGCTGCTGCTGGTTTGGGAACGATTTTGTTTCCGACAATTGCATATCATCATGAAAAAAATGATGCTGAGGGAATACGGCAGATTATGCATCAAGCAGAACGATACATCAGCATGTTTACCTTTCCGTTGGTTGTTGGTTTAGTCGTACTTGCTGAACCTGCAATTCATATACTCCTGAGCGATAAGTATTACCCGGCAATACCTGTGTTTCGCATCTTGCCTTTTTTTTCGTTTTTTTATGCGTTGACGATCCCGTATAACTCACAGCTTCTTGGTATGAATAAACCACATCTTGTCCGCAACCGAATCATCGTGATGTTTATCATTAATCTTGTGTTGAATATTATCTTAATTCCGAAAGATATTCAGTCGCTTGGGATAACCTGCGCAGGGTTAGGAATGGTTGGTGCAGCGCTGTCACTCATGATTTCATATTTCATCGGGTTAATCTATTACATTATCAGCGCGTATAAATTAATTGGATTGAAATTTAATCTGCGAATTGTTCTTCACGGTGGCGCTGCAGGTATCATGGGTGCAGTTTTATGGTTGATTACCGCAAGTAATATGATCATTATTGACAAATGGTATGAACTACTCGCAGTTGGACTCCTTGGTAGTGGTGTCTACCTGGGGATATTGGCAATACTCAAAGAATTTACGAAAAAAGATCTCATCTTTATCCTTGATACATTAAACATTAAAAAAATGCTTTCATATATCAAAAAAGAAATCCGCCGTGATTAGTAACCGGTGGGAACACCCCAGAATTCACAGTAGCTGCAGAGTGGTATTTTATCTCGTCGACCTTCAATGTGATAGGAGAGCCATTCTTTTCGTTTTGGGCTGTTCCAAATATCAAGCAGCGGCGTGGTGTTTGCATCGCCGATTACCCCAAGGCGTTTCGGGTCGAAGCGAACGCAGATTGAAACTTTTCCAAATCGATCAATCGCCATATGACTGAGCATGTCAAGACAGATACCGATCTCAGGGACTGTTGGATTTTTTTGATATTTGAAACTCCCGAGAGGATTATGGAGAATACGGGTTGCAAGAATGCCTGGAAGCTGCTTCCATCTGGTAAGATCAACATTTCCGAGGCATCGATAAATCATATTTGGTTTTTGACTTCCTTTCAGTTTTAAAAATTCTTGCACAATCCGATATTGTTCATCTGCCTCAGGATCGTTTTCAATAACTGATATCGTCAAGGTGTCGAGATTACCGATAATTTCATCTGCTTTGTCAAGCAGTAGTTTTGCATTGGTATCGACACATTTGATCTGCTGTTGAAACAATGAAACAGCCTCGCCAAATCGAGGATAGAGGAGTGCTTCACCATTGTTATGAAACTGAACGACGATTCCTGGGGGGAGCTGTCGTGCTATTTTTTGAACAAGGGAAAATTCCATATCACCGTAATTCATTGCAATTTCAGGGTAGTCACGGTCGATTTTTCGCCGTCCACACATCCAACAGTTTTTGTTGCATCGACTCGTTAATTCTACATTAACGACAGTTAAACCATTAAAGCATTTTGGCATACCAGTTCTTCCATTGTTGTTCAATATCAAGTCCAACCTCTTTACTAAACGCAGTGAACAACGTTCGAATGACCGTTGTATCACCAGTCAACCGGTGTTTTTTATTCCGGAAGATAACTTCATAGCAGGGCTCAATACCAAGAAACGTACTCGTGAAGATAATCGCATCTGCATCCAGGATATCATACACCTCCCAGTCATCTTTGATGATGGGGATATCGTTTTTCTTTGCCAGTGATTCGACAAACTCCATGGTACATCCGCGGAGGATATTATGATCCTTCGGTAACAGCAACATGCCGTCTTTGATTAATCCAACATTAGACCCGCTGCTCTCGGTCATATACCCATGTTCATCAAGCAGGATTGGTTGTACTCCTTTGCCGTACCGTGCTGCTTCAGCATCAGCTAAACCGTAGTGGAGTCGACTGCAGCTTTTAATTTTTGGATCAAAACATCTGACTGGGAGGTGAACTTGAGAGGAGATCAATGCGGTGAATCCTTTTTCAAGGTACGGAGTGATAAATTTTGCGTACCGTGATGTGGTCGTTGTATTGATTGTGATAATTGGTCCGACGTCGCCCATATCTGCGTATATCTTGAAATATCCAGGGCTGATAAATACCATGAACCGATATTCTTCATCTTTTGGGAAGAATGGTTTATTATGATCGATAACCTCATGGATTTTTTCAATCATCTCTTGTTTTGTCATAGAAAATTCAATTTCAGCAAGTTTCGCACTTCGATACAGTCGATCTAAATGCTGATGAAGGAGATGCGGTACATGATTATAGGTTCGGAATGCATCAAAAACTGCCCAGCCGAAAAAGAAATGGGCATCCCACAGTTTAGTTCCAATTTGAGAATTTGGTATCCATTTGCCATTTTGCCATGATTCTATTTCCTTCATACATTCATCCCCACATGTTTCATCAATGCTTCAACCATGATGAGTTCTACTTCAGTATCAATCTCATAATTGTAGATTTCTGGTATAATATATCTGAGTGGTTTATCCCCCCATGATTTCCCCGATAAAATAACTTTTTTATGGTGAATTTCAACGCATCCATCACCTTGAAACCATCCTTTCAGCTGTTGTGATGGTGTATCTGGATGGGTAAACCATTCGTATTCCTTGTTCATAAAACCGGTCATGAGTGAATCACCTTTTTCTTGTTCATAGTAGTCGATTGCTTTGTCGATAATATTGTTGATTCGTATCGGTGACGTCGGTCGAAGAATCACGAGATTTTCTGCAGGTATGGTCTCAAGAGCATGCCTATAGACTGGGGTAAGAGGAACAAGACTTTCTGCGAGTTCTTTTGGACGTTCGAGAACTGGTGCATTATATTCACGCGCAACACGAGCAATTTCTGGATCATCAGTTGATACAACAAAATAATCAAGACGTTTTGACTCCTGTGCTGCTTTGATCGACCAGTAGATCAATGGTTTTCCCAACACTAAGCGTATGTTTTTTCGATGAACCCGTATGCTTCCTCCGCGTGCAGGGATCAAACCAAGATACTTGTAGGCATGTTTAGGCATTCTTGACCCAATATTGAAGTTTTGCGATATTCTTTTTCTCATCAGGATCAAGATGATCCTTATCTGCTTTCCCCATGATATGCCGAACAAGTCGTGTATCTCGCACGAGCAGTTCAAGACCATGCCGTTCTAGTGATGCAGCTTGATCTGAACCAAACATACTTCGGTCAAGGGTAATATGTCGTTCCACTGCAACAGCACCAAGGCTGACTGCAAGGACTGAAGGGAGAATTCCAGTTTCGTGACCACTGTATCCAACACCTTCAAAATATTCATTGTTCTTATAGTGATCATAAAGCAGGGTGATATTTCTGAGATTCAGTTTTTCATCAGGACAAGGGTAGAGATTGACGCAATGCATGACAACATACGGTGTTTTTTTCTTTTCAAAAAGAGCTATGACAGGATCGATCTCACGGAACGTATGACCACCCGTTGAAATAAAGGTGAGTTTGCCTTGTTTTGCAATTTCTTCAACTAAGGGTTTATAAGAAAGCATCGGTGATGCAAGTTTGTTATATTTTAAATCAAATTCATTGAGAAATAATTGACTGTCAAGATCCCATGCTGAGGAAAACCATTCGATATTTTTTTCTTTACAATACGCATCAATGGTGTAGTAATCCTCATGTTGCAACTCAATTTTCCGTTTATAATCAATGTAGTCGAGAACACCCCAAGGAGTATCTTTTTTGATATGCCACATTTCTTTTGGGATGACTTTTTCGAGAGTTCTTGTTTGAAATTTTACGGCATCGCATCCAAGTGATGCAGCCATATCAATGAGTTTTTTTGCTATGTCAACTGAACCGTTGTGATTGATCCCAATTTCTGCAGTGATAAATGGATTTTCTGTGTTTAAATCTCGAAACATTTTTTATCCTCCGATTTTTTATACAACTCAAGGTTATAGACCTTCATATGATAGACTACTTATCATTTTTTCGGTAGTACTTGCTCCTGTGTAGAGATCCGCACTGAGAAAATTAAAAACAATGAAAACAGGTACACGATACCGTCATGGGAAACAAAATCATGGGGTTTTAGATTTGAGATAGGTCTCACGATACCATCGGATGGTTTTTTTGAGTCCTTCTTTGAATGATGTTGGTGCGGTGAATCCAAACTCTTGTGCTGCTTTGGATACATCTAGTTTCCGTCTGAGTTGACCTTCAGGTTGACTAGTGTTGAAAACAATCTGACCTTGATAATTGATCATCTCAGCAATCATCTCTGCAAGCTGTTGGATGGTAATTTCATCCCCGGTTCCAAGGTTTACTGGTTCTGGTTTGTTGTATCGTTTTGTCGCAAGGACAATTGCTTCTGCACAGTCTTCAACATAGATAAATTCTCTGCTTGCCTTTCCACTCCCCCAAACCTCAACGGTTGGTTTCTTGTTGTGGTAAGCATCATAGAATTTGATGATCAATGCTGGGATGACATGGGAGTTTTCAAGGCTGAAATCATCGCGAGGACCATATAAGTTGATGGGAAGAAGATGAATGGCGTTAAAGCCGAATTCTTTATGATACGCGATGCTGTGTGCAAGTAAGGATCGTTTTGACAATCCGTAGGCATCGTTTGAAGGTACAGGGTATCCATTCCAGAGATACGACTCCTTGAAGGGTATTGGAGTAACTTCAGGATATTCGCAGACGCTCCCGATGCCGACAAATTTTTTGACCTTGTTGAGATATGAATAATGTAGGATCAAGGTATTCATCATGATGTTGTTATAGTACTGTTGACCTGGATGGGTGCTGCTGTATTTGATACCGCCGACATCGGCAGCAATATGGACAACGATATCAATATCAGAATATCTTTTGAACAGTTTCTGCACATCATGTTCTTTTCGGAGATCATATTCTTTTTGTGAAAACGTGATAATGTTGTTTGCACCATGAGCACGAAATTTTTCGACCGTGTGACTTCCGAGAAAACCATGCGCTCCGGTGATCAGGATCGTTTGTTGTGAAAGGTTTATTTCTTCCATTGCTCAACCCGTTCTAAATCAGCCTGTACCATGATTTTTATCAGTTCTTTAAATGTAGTTTTTGGTTGCCATCCAAATGCTTTTTTCGCTTTACGGTAATCCCCACGGAGTCGTTCAACATCAGTTGGTCTGAAATACATCGGATCGATTTCGACGAGTGTTTTTCCTGTTTTACTGTTGACTGCTTTTTCATGGATTCCTTTCCCAGTCCATTCAAGATCAATGCCGATTTCATGGAATGCATGATTGCAAAATTCTTTGACTGAATGATCAGTATTTGTTGCAATGACATAGTCGTCTGGTTTTTTCTGCTGGAGCATTTTCCACATTGCTTCAACGTATTCTGGTGCATATCCCCAATCTCGGCGTGCATTGACGTTGCCAAGGAAGAGTTTATCTTGCTTTTTATAATAGATGTTCGCAACAGCAATAGTGATTTTTCGCGTGACAAATGTTTCACCACGCCGTGGCGACTCATGGTTAAAAAGAATGCCATTGCAGGCATACATGTCATATGCCTCACGGTAGTTTTTTGTTACATGGTAGGAAAAAACTTTTGCTGCGGCATACGGGCTTTGCGGGTTGAACCGAGTGTTCTCATTTTGCGGGATCTCATCGGTGTTTCCATACATTTCACTGCTCGATGCTTGGTAAAATTTACATTGCACTTCTCGCTCTTTGATTGCATCAAGCAGCCGGAGGGTACCAATTGCATCTACTTCTGCTGAGTATTCAGGTACATCAAACGAGACTTTGACATGGCTTTGTGCAGCCAGATTATAGATTTCATCAGGATCAATTTCTTCAACAATCCGGTTCAGATTACTCGAATCAGTCATATCACCATAATGCAGGATAAAGCGAACATCTTCCTCATGGAGATCCTGGTAAATATGATCGATACGTTGGGTGTTCAGGATGCTTGATCGGCGTTTAATCCCGTGGACCTCATATCCTTTTTTGAGGAGAAATTCAGCAAGGTATGATCCATCTTGACCGGTGACCCCGGAGATTAATGCTTTTTTCATACAGTTCCTCATCTCACAATATTCAAAGATTACCAGGATACCTCTTTATTATTTAAAAGATTGTCTTCAAAGTATCTTTGTAAGCATGAAAGGGAGAATTTCTGAGCGTTGAGTACAGCGTTTGATTTTAAATCAGAAAGCATGTGTGGTGTTTTAAGGAGGTCAGTGATTTTCTGTTTGAGATCTTCAGCAGTTTGATAGGTGATGGTTGAGGTGGACAGTTCAGGAATGAGGTTAAACGCCTGCGGGAGTATAATCGGTTTTGCATACTGAATTGCTTCGTAGGGTGCTCCTGATGCTTTGGTTTGACCAAAGGTTTCTCGAATTGTTCCAAGACCATGGGTTTCGAGTTGTATTGGTGCGATGATAACATCAGCAGTTTGATACGTTTCGATGTAGGTTTTCTCAGGGACAAACTCGGTGAACCAGGTGATATCATAGTGGTGCTGGTGTAATGCTGTACATCGTTTGATGATGCTTTTGCCGTATCGTCCAACCGGTCGTCCAAGGATGATGAGGGAAATATTTTTTGGATATTGAGGGAATAATTCTTCAAATGCATCGAGAACAACAGAGTGATCTCGGCGTGCTCGGATGATTTCACCAGGAACAAGAAAGGTAACCTTGGAAGTATCTTTGTGATGTTGTAGAGGTTGTTCAGGAGGATCGTAAAAATTAAATGGAATGGTAAAAACCGGTTTTGTATAGGTTGTGTGTTGAGTGATGTAATCTTTAATCAGCGGATAAACGACATTGATTGCTGCATATTTGTCCAAAATCATCTTTTTTATAAGGATGGTACTGAGGATGGTGTCGAGGGTTCTGATCGGTTTTCTTAGATCAATGGTTATGGTTGGTTTCAGCCAGGTGTTTGCATCATGGATCGTAAGAATCATAGGGCAGCGAGTCTGAAACGTGAGAAAGTGCGGGAGATCCTTGAGTGTTTCTTGAATGGTGTTGACGAAGAGAAGATCGATATGCTCGTTGCAGTAGGTCTGAACTCGTTTGAGGAAGTGATTGATGCTTTCGTGGTCTTCTTTCAAAATTATAGTATAATCTTCTTTATGAGAAAGATGCGGTTCAATTAAGGAAAAAATTTTTTTGGTTGTAAAAATCGTCACGGTCGTCTTGTTGGTTTTACATACCCTCGCCAGGGTATACAAATATATTGCATGGTAATGGTATTCAAGAATTCCGATGTTCTTCATAGTCTGCATCATGAGTCGTATGCCTGCTGGTGGTAATAGCAGTGCGGCATATATGAAGATTTACTTCTTTTAGTTTTGAACCACAGGAAACTATGGGGATACCATGGTGAAGTTAGAGAACAGTAGTGATGAAGAGGAATCGTTATAATCTGGTTGTGTATTTTCGACGTTTGGTCGTATGAAGACAAGTGTCATCGTTATTACCCGAAACGCAGAATATTATATCAGAGATTTACTCGATAGTCTTATCGGCCAGATCAAACCACCTCATGAGATCATTGTAACCGATGCGAACAGCAAGGATAACACCCAAAAAATAGTACAAGAGTACGCGAAGAACTATGCATTTATCAAATTGTTTGTCAAAGCAGGGACTCGAGCAGAAGGGAGAAATTTTGGGGTATCAAAAGCAACCGGCGATATTGTTGCGTTCATTGATGCTGATGCTATTGCCAATGCATACTGGATTCAGGAAATCGAGGAAACCATGAAGACTGCTGATGTGGTCGCTGGGAAGGAAGTTCGGTTTGGTTTTCAAGGGTTTAGTTCGCTTCCACGAGTTGGGATGATCCACCGAGGTGTAGATATCACGTATCCGAGTGTTAACCTTGCGTACAAGAAAAACGTGTTTGATGAGATTCATGGTTTTGATCCGTGGTTTAAAGAAGCAGAAGAGATTGATTTAAACTACCGCGCAGTTGAAGCAGGGTATACTCTTGTATATAATGAGAAAGTCATTGTATATCATCGTGCTCGAGAAACGTTTCTTGGGTTTATCAAACAGTCGTTTTGGTATGGTTTCGGGAGAAAAGAGTTGACGTTGAAACATGGTGATCTGTGGTCAGCATATGATCCGATCAAAATGGTTCAGGTGAAAAAGGATGAATCTCTCTGGAAACTCGTCCGTCTTGGTATTGCATTTTTTGGGTATATGTTTTGCCGTTTTATCGGGAAAAAAACCGAAACAAAAGAGCGGCTTCGTGCCTCTCAGGCAAGCGAACGATAACGACAGCGGGATGTCGAAATATTTAAGTGAACCTGCTGTATCTACCTCTGCGGGGTCATCGGCTAACTTCAGCATCTTTTTATGTCATGATTATATTGCTATGAAGATGCTTTATCCAAAAAAATTGATGAAAGGTGATATATCGCTATGAAGTACCTTGTTACCGGCGGTGCAGGTTTCATCGGCAGTAATCTTGTCGATACACTCATGCTTGAACATCCTGAAAAAATCGTCGTGATCGATAATCTTCGAACCGGAAAAAAAGACTTTATTAAAGATCATGTTATGAAAAAGAATTTCACATTTCTGAAGAAGGATATTAAACGTGTTCAATCATTCCCTCACGAGACGTTTGACTGGGTGTTTCATCTCGCTGCAAATGCTGATATCCGCGGAGGAATCCATAATACCACAGTAGATCTTGAAGAAAACGTGATTGGCACACATTGTGTACTCGAATTTATGAGAAAACATGACTGTAAAAAATTGGTTTTCGCGTCAAGCTCTGCGTTGTATGGTGAAACCACAGTACTTCCAACACCAGAAAATGTTCCCGATATTAAGCCGATTTCTTTTTACGGTGCAAGTAAAATTGCTGCTGAGCATTTTATCTCCTCGTACTGCAGCACGTATGGGATGCAATCATGGATGTTTCGATTTGCTAATGTCGTCGGAAAACGATGTACCCACGGAGTAATCCCTGATTTTGTCGCAAAACTGAAGAAAAATCCTCGAGAACTTGAAATTCTTGGAGATGGAAATCAGACGAAATCATATTTTGATGTAAGTGATTGTGTTGCAGGTTTGATCAATATCCCCCGAGTTGATACATGGGTGGTCGCTGAGGCATATAATCTTGCAAACACTGAGACGATCAAGGTGAAAGATTTGGCACCAATTGTGGTTGATGAGATGGGGTTAAAAAACGTGAAATATCGATTTACTGGTGGTGATCGCGGTTGGATTGGTGATGTTCCTGTGACTATTCTTTCATTTGAAAAAGCAAAGAGGGCAGGATGGCAGACAACAATTAGTTTAGAGCAAACAGTAAGACGAACAGTTCGGTATTTGTTGGATGGCATATGATTATCTCAAAAACACCGTTTCGGATTAGCTTTGCAGGTGGTCTTTCAGATTTGAAAGAGTATTATCAGCATGGTTTCGGTGCAGTCGTAAGTTCAACAATTAATAAGTATATCTATGTGACGGTGAACCGAAAATTTGATGATAAAATCCGAGTGAGTTATTCGAAGACTGAGATTGTCGATACGGTTGATCAGATTCAACATCCGATTGTCCGTGAAGCATTAAAGCTAACACAGCTTGATGGCGGCATCGAGATTACAACGATTGCAGATATTCCATCAGGAACTGGTCTTGGTTCATCCAGTAGTTTTGCTGTTGGTCTGCTCAATGCCTTGTACACCTATAAACATGAGCACAAAGGTGCTGAGGTGCTTGCCCGTGAGGCTGCTCATATTGAGATTGATCTGCTCCATGAACCAATTGGAAAGCAGGATCAATATGCCGCGGCATACGGTGGTTTGAACCATATCCGTTTTAACGCTGATGACACGGTTTTTGTGAATCCGATTGTGTTGAAAAAAACAGTTAAAGCAGAGCTTGATAAGAATCTGTTGTTGTTTTATACTGGTGTACATCGGCAGGCACGGACGATTTTATCTGAGAGTAAAAACAACATGCCGTATCTTTCATCAGAGGTTGATATGATACGTGACCTCGCTGAGGAGATGGCAGCATCACTGAGACAAAATGATCTCTCCCGGTTCGGTGAGATTTTACATCAGGCATGGGAAGTAAAGAAAAAAACCGGGAAGGTGACGAACCCTGAAATTGATCATTTGTATGAGAAAGCTCGATCTGCAGGTGCACTTGGCGGCAAAATTCTTGGTGCAGGCGGCGGTGGTTTCCTCCTGATGTATTGTGAACAGGAGAGACAGGAAAACGTTCGTCGTGCTCTTGCACCATTGCGAGAAGAAGAATTCCATCTCGAACCGCAAGGTAGTAGAATTATTTATGTGGAGGGATAAGAAAAATATGGTTGATACGAAAAGTATTGAAAAGTATCTAGATGAATCAATCACATGTATTGAGCAGTTGAAACAAAAAACCAGTCAAATCCAACGAGTTATTGAAAAACTTGAATGGGCTCGTGAACATGGCAAGAAAGTATTTCTCATGGGAAATGGTGGGAGTGGTTCCCTTGCCTCTCATTTGATCTGTGATTTTAATAAATTCAGACGAGTCAAGGCAATCGCACTGACTGATAGTTTATCGTTGATCACCGCGTGGAGTAACGATGATGAGTATAAGGTGATTTTCAAAGAGCAGCTTCGGACGCTTGCTGACAAGGGCGATATTGTGATTGGTATCAGTGGAAGTGGAAATTCTCCAAATGTTATTGAGGGAATTGAGTTTGCAAAAAAAATTGGATGTTATACAATTGGTTTTGCAGGTTTTGACGGTGGAAAACTCAAAAAGGTTGCTGATGAATGTATCGTCGTTGAAAATCATAACATGCAGCACAGTGAGGATATGCATACCCTGCTCGGTCATATGATTGCATTTCTGATGTCTGAAGCGAAATGAGTATGGATAAAGTTGTTTTTCTTGATCGTGATGGAACGATCAGCAGGGACAGTGTTGATCATATTAAGTCATGGGAGGAGTTTGTTTTCCTTCCGAATGCAAGAGAGGGGATCGCATTACTTACCAAGCATGGATTTCATATTATCATTATTACAAATCAGTCAGTGATCGCTCGTAAGATGATGACACGCGCAGAGTTGAATCGATTGCATAAAAACATGGTCCATGAGATTAAAAAAGTTGGCGGACGTATCGATAAAATCTATTTCTGTCCACACCATCCTGATGATGGATGTAGCTGCCGGAAGCCACAGCCAGGATTGATTCAGCAGGCGATCAGGGAAAACAAGATTGATCCGAAAAAAGCCTACATGGTTGGTGATCGAATCATGGATATTCAGGTTGGAAAGGCAGTTGGATGTGCTACGATTTTGATTGCCAATGACCGAGGAATAGCTGAACTCAAGGAAAACAGGGTGCAACCTGAGTACATCGCGCAGGATCTCATGGACGCTGCGCAGTGGATCATCAAAGATTTTTCATCAAAATAAAAAAAGATACTGTTATTTCTCCCGAGTTTTTTTCATGCTTTCGTATTCTTTTTTTACCATGGTGTCAAAGTATTTTCCTGATCCTAGGAAAACGCTGATGAAGTGAGCTGCAACGCCAATGCCCCATCCAAATACCGGGCCGAACATGATCGGCATAAGATTAACGTCAGCTGAGATGAGCGACCGGTAGAAGATAAATAAGGATAGGTTGACGAGCACATAGCAGGCAAAGTGGATATAGAACCCAATTTTATCTTTTGCTCGTTTTTCAGCTTTCATCATGAGTTCTTGTTCGAATTCCATAGTTGTTTCCTCCATATTAACAACAGTAAAACAACGTAAGATCTATTAAAAATTTTGTTATATACGATATTGTCAAACACATTTATTTTAGTGTTTTTGTTGAAAGACAGTATAACAAGCACTGAAAAAAACAGTGTGATACGAATTCTTAAATAAGTCTGATGAATTGTTGCTCATTGGGGTAACTCCTATGGATCATATTGGTACGTATGAGGTGAAACCGTTTTCGAAAGAACGGAAAAATATCGCTTTGGTAACCAGCGAAGGAAAAAGAAAACGTTCGTTTCACACGCTGCTTGAATTTGATGTAACTGATGCTCAAATGAAAATCCATGAGCTACGAAATCAAGGAGTTGACATTTCTTTTACCGGTTGGATTATTTTTTGTCTAAGTCGTGCAATCCATGAGCACCGAGAGTTAAACTGTTATCGACACGGATGGAATAAGATGCTAATTTTTGATGATGTTGATGTTGAAATGCCAATTGAACAGAAGGTTGATTCTGAGTATCGACCTCGTGCAGTCTTGATTCGAAATGCACAAACAAAAACAGTAGAAGAAATAACCCTGGAGATTCGATCTGCACAACAGGAGGTTATCAACGTTTCTGATCAGGTGCTCGGAAGAAAACTTTCTTTGGAAGAGAAACTGGTTGTGAATGCACCAACATTTTTACAAAAAATTGTATTGTGGGTTCTCCGACGAAATGCATTTTTGAAAAAGAAATATATGGGTACCATCGCGGTGACGTCGATTGGTATGAAAGGTGCATTTCCTGGGTGGTTAATAGCTTCCGGTGGACCACTTTCGTTGGTTGTCGCAGTTGGCGGTATTGTGAAAAAACCAGGAGTTGTCAATGATGTGATTATGGTTCGAGAATATCTGTATGTGAGTATCACGTTTGATCATGACATTGTTGATGGCGGGCCGATGGTTCGGTTTGCCGAACAGTTCAAAGCGTTACTGGAAAGTGGTTTTGGATTAGAAGCAAAAAAATGAACATTGTTTTTATGATCTTTTTAGATTGTCAACAGCAAGAAGCATCGTATCGATGAGCGCATCATACTCTTCTTCCGTTTTCAGATATTTTGGAAGATTGATGATCAGCTGATTATATTCAAGGGTTACAGTTGGATGATGTTTTCGGAGGGTGAGAAGTTTTTTCTGCAATGACAATGAAAGAAAGGTTGTAGGAAATAGGTCATTGTTACTTTTGATCATGAATTTGTCATCAAACTCTGAGTTTCCGATGTGTATGTCTTGTCCGCCAAATGCTTTTCCGATATCTGATGCAATGGTTTCATTGTAGATTTTAATTTTGTTTCCTTGGGGGTTTGGAACGGTTGCTTGGACTTTTGTGAATCGTGGTTTGTGCTTACTTCCAGGATAGGTTGAAACAATAATCGGGCAGTCCTTATAGGTGAAGGTAAGGAGTGGTGATCCAAAGTTTTGTGATACGGTACCGTTTCGTTTTAATGCTTGGTTTTCATAAATAGTTCTAATTTTTCTGTGGTTTTTGAAAGCAAAAAAAAAAATGATAAAATAGTGATTGCAAATATTAGACCTCTTGCGAAATAGCAATTTTTAACCCCTAGCATATATCTTCTACATCGGATGGGATGTAGAGATGCTGACC
>JAWABU010000031.1 GCA_038884455.1 Candidatus Thermoplasmatota archaeon
GTTGATGATGCGATAAAAATATTTAGAATAGAACAACCATCAGGTAGAATTATATTTCAAGATTTTGGGGGATTAAGTGATAAACAAAGAATATTAGTTATCCTGGTAGGAAAATATTTTGCAAATAAAATGGGGATAATAGAAAATGCATCAATGAGCATTTCTGAAATTGCTAAAGAACTCGGTAGGCCAATGACTGCACTATCTGGTCCTATTAGAGATTTAGTGAAACAAGGTTTTGTTGAAGATCTTCCTGGAAGAAAATATCGAGTAGCCTATCATAGGATCAGAGAAATTTTTGATAAGATTTTACTGTTAAAAGCAGGAGGCAAATAGATGGACGAAGAAATAAAGAAGTTGTTTGAAGATCATGAACAAAGAATAGCAAAATTAGAGATGTTGATTCATACAAAACCAGATATTATCAAAAAGAAAATTTCTATTAAAGAATTTATTTTATCGAAAAAGCCAAAAGATGACATACAAAAGACACTTGTTATAGGAAATTATTACGAGAAATATCTAAATGTCAATTGTTTTAATATTAAAGACATTAAGGCTGGTTTTATTGATGCCAAAGAACCATTGCCTTCCAATATCAATCAGATGGTAAATGAAAATATCAAGAAAGGCCACATGATGCCAGCAAAAGAGAAAAAAGATAAATTAAAAGCATGGACCTTAACAAGTTCTGGTGAGAGGTTTGTTGATAATGACCTCAAAGAATCAGATACTAAGTAATTTAAAAATTCCAACAGATATAAGTGGTTTATTACATCAATATCATGATAGATATCTTGCAGATGATTCATTATCAGATATAAATGTCCTATTATTATCAGTATATTTAATAGAATATAAAAATAAAAAATCCGGAGCAAAATTAAATGAAGTAAAGGATTTATTCATTTATTTGGGAAGAAAGGAAGATCCTAATTATCGCGTAGCATTTCATAATGTAAAAAAACAAAAATTAATAGAAGAAAAACAAGAAAAACTATACCTTCTTATAGATGGATTAAAGAGAATAAGAATAATTATTGGACAGACAGGAAAACTTCCTGTCTATATAATCAAATCAGGAGGAAATTTTACAGCTGTACGACTATTTGAAGAATTTTTAACTAATGAAATCAAAGACAAAGAAATATTATTATGTGATCCTTATATTTCTCCATCTACGTTATATCCCTTCGTCATCTTAAAAGATAAAATTGATAGTATAAAAATTTTAAGTTCAAATCTATATGACTCTGAAAAATTTCATGATTACAAAAAGAAATTCGAGAAGGAAATGAAAGTGAATTTAGAAGTGAGATTAAATACTAAACTTCATGATAGATATCTGATATGCGGAGAAAAATGTTGGTCACTTGGTAGCAGTATAAAAGATCTGGGAAATAAAGATACAACGATTAAAGAATTAGACAGTATCACCACATCCTTAAAAGAACTGTTTCTCGAGCGATGGAATGAAAAAACTGAATCTAGTATAAGATAAAACAAAGAATCAATAAAATCGACCGATTCTCTCCAGTTGAATATCTGTAAAATCCATAAATCCCCACAGGTCCGTTATTTTCAAAAGATTAAATTAGCTTGTTTTTACTTTGATAAGTTTATCTTTTCTATTTTTTTGATTTTGATAGCCTGCAGATAAAACTACTTTAAACCATAACTTATTTACCTGATTCATTATAAGATGGTTATGACAAAAAAAATTGGTTTTCTTGTGAATCCTATTGCAGGGATGGGCGGCCGAGTTGGCTTGAAAGGTACTGATGGTGTTGTTGATCAGGCAATAACACTTGGTGCACAACCTCTAGCATCCAAAAAAGCGGTAGAGATGTTAAAAAAATTTCTTGAGATTCATCCATCAAAAGAGGATATTTCTTGGTATACCAGTACTGGAACGATGGGCGCAAAAGAGCTTGCTGCAGTTGGTATCACTCCTAGTGAAATTGTTTATCGACCACCATCCGATAAAACAACATCGTTAGATACAAAAAAGATATGTAGAAAATTTATGGAAAAAAAGGTGGATATAATTCTTTTTTGTGGCGGTGATGGAACAGCCCGTGATATTTTTGATATCGTTTCAAATACAATTCCTATTTTAGGGATTCCCGCAGGTGTTAAAATGCATTCTGGCGTCTTTGGCGTTTCAGTTCAGGCCACTGCAAAAATATTGCATGGTTTTCTTGAAACATCTCTTATCGTTGGTGATGCTGAAATTATTGATTTGGACGAGGAGCTGTATCGAAAAGGAGAATGGAAATTACGGCTGTTTGGCGTTGCAAAAGGAATTATTGAGCCGACCTATATTCAGGTTGGAAAAACAACGTATGAATCTATTTCCGAGGAAAGTATTAAAGATGAACTCGCCGAGCATATTCGAGATGAGTTAGATATGAATCCAGACACGTTATTTTTTTTCGGATCCGGAGGAACGATTGACCACGTCGCCCGAAAACTTGGAATTGAAAATACGCTTCTTGGGATTGACGCGGTCTACCAAAAACGAACAATTAGAAAGGATTTAAATGAAACACAAATTCTTCAGTTGTTATCAAAATATAAAAAAAGAAAGCTGTTGTTAAGTCCCATCGGTTCACAAGGTTTTATTCTTGGACGTGGTAATCTTCAATTGAGTCCACCTGTCATAAAACAAATAGGTCTTGATAATATTATCATCATTGCAACTCCTGCTAAACTAATTGACACTCCGGTTCTGAGAGTTGATACTGGTGATAGCAACCTTGACGCTCTTTTTTCACGTCGTGAATACTACATGGTAGTTATTGGGTATCGTCTTAGCAGAGTAGTGAAGATACAAACCAACATCTTTTAATATCAAACGAACCATTCTACCAGCGCTTATAAAAGGATATTCTTACTCTCGGGGGAATGCTTGATATGAAACGAAATCCAACTGCGTTTTTAAGAGAGGAATATGAGGATTTAGTCAAAAAACATTTTGACTGGAAACAGCGGATCCTTGAAAGTCCTTCGGTTCCACATGCAATTGTCAATGGTAAAAAGGTGTTAATGCTCTGTTCAAATAATTATCTCAATCTCAGTACGCATCCACGATTGATCAAAGCTGCTGTTCAAGCGGCGAAAAAGTATGGAGCTGGTTCAGGGTCGGTGCGAGCGATTGCTGGAACTATGAAGCTGCATATCGATGTAGAAAAAAAACTTGCAGCATTTAAGCGAACAGAAGCTGCTCTTGTGTATCAAACTGGTTTTGCTGCCAATGCCGGTCTTATACCACAGCTTGCTGGTGAAGGGGATATTATTATCAGCGATGAACTCAATCATGGTAGTATTATTGATGGTGTTCGATTGACAAAAGCAGATCGGGCAATCTATAAACATCGTGATGTTGGCGATTTGGAAAAAATTCTTAGAGACGCTGACAAAAAATACCGCCGAATTCTCATTATTACTGATGGGGTTTTTAGCATGGATGGAGACATTGCGCCCATGGATCACATCGTTAAGCTTGCCAACGAATTTGGTGCAATGACGTATGTTGATGATGCACATGGAGAAGGTGTCATTGGACCTGAAGGGAGAGGTATTGGGGCGCATTTTCATATCGAAGGAAAAATCGATGTTGAAATGGGGACATTTAGTAAAGCATATGGTGTTGTCGGTGGTCTTATTGCAGGAAGTCAGGATTTGTATAATTTTGCATTTAACAAATCTCGGACCTGGCTTCTGAGTGGTTCGCATCCGCCAGCTGTTGCAGCAGCACAACTTGCTGCAATCGAAGTACTTGAAACTGAACCAGAACATGTCCAAAAACTCTGGGAAAATACACGGTATTTCAAAAAGGAACTTCAGTCAATTGGTTTTGATACGGGAACCAGTGAAACTCCAATTACTCCAGTCATTGTTGGTGATTCAGAAAAAGCTAAACAATTAAGTGATTTGTTATTTAACGAAGGTGTTTTTGCGTTACCTATCGTCTTTCCGATGGTCGCTCGTGATAAAGCGCGGATTCGAGTGATGATGAATGCAGGATTGACGAAAAAGGATCTTGATTTTGCTCTTCGAATTTTTGAAACAAGCGGTCAAAAACTTGGTATCATATGACGCAATCAAAAAGATTTTTTTCGCTGTCTTAGTCGATTTCAGGTCGATTGCATAAAGTATAAATAAAACATATGAGATTCCTTCTTGTATTTTTCTTGGTTTTATAGGAGCAAATGTGATTATGACCGATGATATTAAAAAAACAGGAACTACGATCCTTGGTATGGTCTGTAAGAATGGTGTTGTTATCGCAACTGAACAACGAGCAACCATGGGGACCTTGATTGCACATAAAGGAACCAAAAAGCTGTATAAGATTGATGATCATCTCGCCTTGGCTACAGCAGGTCTTGTTGGTGATCTTCAAGTGTTAAGCCGTTACCTTAGTGCAGAGGTAAATCTGTATCGTTTAAAACGCGGTGTTCAGATGCCTGTGCAGAGTGCTGCAACATTGATGTCAAACATTTTGAATCAACGGAAATTCTATCCGTATTATGTTCAACTGATTCTTGGTGGTTGGGATTCAACAGGAGGTCATGTGTTTTCTCTTGATGCTGCTGGTGGGGCGATTCCTGATAAATATACTGCTGGTGGCTCAGGATCACCATATGTTTTTGGTGTTCTTGAA
Source organism: Candidatus Thermoplasmatota archaeon (assembly GCA_038884455.1). Lineage (NCBI taxonomy): Archaea > Methanobacteriati > Thermoplasmatota > Thermoplasmatota archaeon. The sequence continues at coordinate 4,670 of JAWABU010000031.1, forward strand.
GATTTATTTGTTGATGATATGTCAACCGACCAGGGCGTTGATGTTGCCCTTCGGGCAATAACTGCTGCTATGAACAGAGATTCAGCTTCAGGAAATGGTGCAACTGTCGCTGTCATCAGTGATAAAGGATTCAAGATGTTTTCTGATGATGAAGTAAAAATTCGATTAGATCGATTAAAAAAATAGATAAACCGCACCAGTTCCGTTCATAAAAGATATTGGAAAACTCATTACACATTCAATCACTGTTATTTAATCCATTTTCAAAGGGTAAAAGTATGACCGTCGAAGATGTTTTACGTGAATTTAAAGCAAAAATTCGAAGCTCGATTCCGGTAAGTACAGATGTATCGCAAGTCGAATTTGAAGGTGCATTACTTGTAATCTATACCAAAACACCGGATAAATTTGCAAAAAATAAAGACCTTGTTAAAAATTTAGCGAAAACTCTCCAGAAACGTATTGTTGTTCGTCCTGATCCAAGCGTTCTGACTGATGAAGAAATCGCTGAGAAAAAAATCCGTGAAATTATACCAAAAGATGCAGAGATTACCGATATCTTTTTCCAACGTGAGCTTGGTGAAGTAACTATTGAGGCGTTAAAACCTGGCGCCGCGATTGGAAAAGAAGGTCAATTACTCAATGAAATCAAAAAATCAATTAATTGGACACCCCGAATTATTCGTGCACCACCTATTCAATCGAAAACCGTTAAGGAAATACGAGGTTATCTTCGGACGATGAGTGATGAACGACGGGATATCCTTCAGAAAATCGGTCGAAAATTGCATCGAGGTGTTTCTGAGGGGGAGAAATTTGTTCGCATTACTGCTCTTGGGGGCTTTCGTGAGGTTGGTAGATCATGTTCTCTGCTTAGTACTCAAGATAGCAGGGTTCTTATTGACTGCGGTGTTGATGTTTCATCAGATGGAGCAGGATCGCCGTATATTCATCTTCCAGAGGTTCTACCACTTGAGAAACTAGATGCTGTTGTTATTACCCATGCACATCTTGATCATTGTGGTTTGGTCCCATTACTCTACAAGTATGGGTATGCTGGTCCTATTTATTGCACACCACCAACGCGTGATCTTATGACGCTTCTCCAAATGGATTATTTAAAAGTTGCTGCAGCCGATGGGAAAAAAGTTCCTTATTCATCAGAACATATCCGCAGTGTTATCAAACATTGCATCCCTATTGGATATGGTGATACAACTGATATCACACCGGATATTCGATTGACGTTTCATAACGCAGGACATATCCTTGGGTCATCGATTTGCCATTTCCACATCGGAGAAGGTTTATACAATATTGCTTTCAGCGGAGATATTAAATTTGAGAAAACCTGGTTGTTCAATCCTGCAGTAAACCATTTTCCCCGACTTGAGGCATTGGTTGTTGAATCAACGTATGGTGGACGGGAGGATTTCCAACCGAGTCGCCGTGAGGCAACAGATCGATTGAAAGATATTATTGTCACCTCGATTAAAAAGAAAGGTAAGGTTCTCGTTCCGGTTTTTGCTGTTGGTCGGAGTCAGGAGGTAATGATTGTTCTTGAAAGTTTAGTAAAAAACAAGGACATTCCACCGATTTCTGTCTATCTCGATGGTATGATTTGGGAGGCAACCGCGATTCACACTGCGTATCCTGAGTATCTGAATAATCGTTTACGGACTCAGATATTCCAACAGGGAGACAATCCGCTTCTTTCTGAGATATTTAAGCGTGTTGATAGTGTTGAAACACGAGATGAAATCCTTGCGGATAAAGAACCATGTGTGGTCCTTGCAACAAGTGGTATGATGAATGGCGGACCGGTTATGGAATATTTTAAAAGTTGGAGTCCTGATGAAAAAAACACGTTAGTCTTTGTTGGGTATCAGGCTGAGGGGACACTTGGTCGGAAGATACAACGAGGCGCTAAAGAAATCGCGTTAAATACCGGAGGAACTATTGTAAATCATCCTATTAATATGAATGTTGAAACCTGTGATGGCTTCTCAGGTCATAGTGATCGGCGACAGCTCGTTGGTTTTATCAGTAATATGTCACCGCGCCCTGAACGGGTTATTTTTAGTCATGGTGAAGAATCAAAATGTATTGATATTTCTTCAGCGATCCATAAGAAAATGAATCTGAATACCGCTGCTCCTTATAATCTTGAGACCATTCGGTTTAAATAAAAAAACAGAGTAGCTATAATTTTTTTCTGTTTAACTGTTTGTCAGGATTGTTGCTTGTTTTCTGCCGATTAAAAAAACAGCAAGAAAGCCAGGTATCTCCTGGTTCCCTTCTGATAAATGAAATGTTTCATGGTTCATCGTTATTGTGACTTCTGTGGGGATGTGGGCCAAAACAGGTTTATCTGAAAGTACAACTGCGTCTTGGAGTGGGTCAAAATCGTCAAGTTTTTTGAGTTCTATTTTTTTTACGATAAATCCTGTTTTTCCATGTAATGATCCTGGAAGTCGAATCAACCGTTTCACATCGCAGGTGACCGGTTCGTCTGTCTCACCTGCTGCAAGAGAAACAGCTGTTTTCCGCAGAGCACTGTTTAAAAAAAACTTTCGAATGGTTTTTGTTTGATCAAGCATACCGTCCTTGATTCGTTGTACTCGATCTTCAGATAATTCAAGAACAAGTTTTTCAGCATCTTTCTCTCTTACACCATACTCTGTGAGTTTTTGTTTAGGATTATCGCTTTTTCTGATTTCTTCAACAATGTCAATAATACCTCGGCTGATTCTTCCTTTCCAACCATGGTGATCTGGAGTCGGCATCGTTAAACTTTTCCCACTGATATATGTCCGTCCACCGTAGCTTCGTCGACCAGTTATTTGTTCATGAAATATTATTGTATCTTCGATATCTCGACCGGTGATATAATCAACTAGTTCCCTGCGTTCATTACTATCAAGATCAAGAATTGCTGGATCTTTCACATGACAATGATACCCTCGACCACCGCTAAAGTAGAGTTCTATGTATTTTTCATGAAATCCAAAATCTCCGAGAAGGAACTCTTCAACTAGTTTTTTAAATTCTTGCTTAACGATTCTGAGTGATTCGACGTAACTCATTTTTTCAGCATTTGGAAGATGATCTGAATCAAGATCAAAGATCAGTTCTGCACCCATCCAGTTTTTTTCCTGCATGGTAGCAGCATCTGGTTTTGTGTAATATGCTGATGAGTAGTACGCATGTTGAGGTACTCTCTCTCTGAGAAACGTTAGGTATTCTTGTTTTTTTGTAAAACCAATATGCCGAATCATGCCTTTACCCTGGAAAAGGATAAATGCAAATTCTCTCCTACCAAATCGATCTGGAAGTTCGGCAGGGGCTGTTGTGTAGTACTCTTGGAATAATGATCTGGTATATTCGATTGATTTCTGGTTTTCATCTTTTATTTCCATATGTTAAAAAAGACATCGTGTTTTTAGTCTATAATCTTTATCCCTCTGGCCAGATAAAGATTTATCAACCTGTCGATATTACCTTCTGATATATGCGTGATATCATCGAAGATGAATTATTCTCTTCGTCAGTCATTAAAGATCTCCGAACCCTTGATTTTGACTATGTTCCAGAAGAACTTCCTCATAGAACTGAACATCTTCGCAAACTCACTCAGATGTTCAAACCTGTTTTTAACGGGCTGTCTCAACATGTGGTAATTCAGGGTCCTGTAGGTTCAGGAAAAACAGTTTTGGTAAAAAAATTTTGTTCATCCTTTGCAGCTGTTGCTCGAAAACAAGGAAAAATCATTGATTATGTTCATGTAAATTGTCGGAAACGATCTACTGATTCATTGGTACTTCTTGGCGTTTTAACCCATTTTGACCCTGGCTTCCCTGATCGTGGTTTCTCAGTTCAAGAAATGATCCAGGTGCTACAGAAACAACTTCAGCGCCGTGAGTCACAGCTGATCCTTGTTCTTGATGAGGTTGATGCACTGTTGAAAAAACAAAAATCTGATTTAATTTATACATTATCTCGGTTCAATGATGAAACTTTAAAAACCCAGAATCCAGTTTCATTGATTTGTATTTCGCAACATGATATTTTTGGTTATCTAGAGCAATCTGCAGTAAGTACTTTTAAACGAAGTAATCGTATTCTTCTCGATAAATACAGTCGAGATGAGCTCTACGATATTGTTATGCAGAGAGTACAGCTTGGTTTTCATCCTCATACTGTTCTTTCTGATAGTATTGATTTGATCGCTGATTTAGCTGCTGAATGGGGCGATGCTCGTTTCGCAATTGAACTATTATGGAAAGCAGGTTTATATGCAGATGAACAACATAAGCAACAGGTAATTCCTGAGCATGTTCGAGCGGTGAAAGCTGAAACGTATTCTGTGGTTACTGAGACAAAATTAAAAAATCTTGGAAAACACCATCTGCTTACCTTACTTGCTATTGCAAAGCGACTGGAAAAAGATGGAACTGCATATGTTATTACGGGTGATGTTGAGAAAACCTACACGATAACCTGTGAAGAATACCATGAGAAACCTCGTGCGCATACCATGTTTTGGACGTATCTCAAAGATGTGGAGAATGCCGGTTTTATTACGATGAAACTGTCCGGGAAAGGGCAGCTTGGGACAACGCAGTGGATATCGCTTCCTGATATTCCTGCAGGTGTTCTCCGAGAGAAACTTACAAGTATGCTTGAGAGTTAGGATACGTGCAGAGTTTGTGTACCGGGCAGGATTGACAGAGAGGTTTTTTTCTGCAAAAATTTTTTGCGAGTTCTACAAGTAATGCATGAAACTCTTGATAAAGTAATACCCGTTGTTTTGGTTGTGTTTCTTTTTTGAGTTCTGTTTGAAAAAAGTTTTGAAACGTATCATAGGTATCTGTATCACCGATTTGAAATGGTATTCGCTTTGCGATTCTTTTCGTATATGCATCGATGACAAAAAACGGTTTATTTCCAGCATAGAGCAGAATAGAATCCGCGGTTTCAGGGCCAATACCTTGTAATGATAGAAGTTCTTGGCGAAGTATTTTTTCATCTCTTGTGAAAAACAGATCAAGGTCAGCATGATAATTTGTATAAAGATATTGCGCTATATGTTTTAATCGCTGTGCTTTTTGATTGAAAAAACCAGATGGTTGAATGAGTTTTTTTAGATGGTTTTCATCTATTGATACAAGAGCTTTGATAGTCATGATGTTGTGCTGTTTGAGTTGTTGTAATGCTTTTTCAACGTTTGTCCATGCTGTGTTTTGGGTTAATATCGCTCCAATGATAATTTCAAATCGCGGGTCACTTTGATATTTTTTATGATATGACAGATCAGTTGGCCACCAGTTCTGTTCGCCAAAATATGAGAAGAGTTTTTGGTATAATTTAAAGGGAGTACATGTCATTGGTCATCTGATCCATGGTATTCTTGCTATGCAAATCAGTTTTTTTAAAGAGTGCTTTCGACAATGTTTATGATTTTTTGATTTTTCTCATCGCTTTTGAGTTGTATTTCCTTGAGACCAAACATCATGTTTTTGACAAATGCTTCATCTTTAATTGCACCAAGATTAATTTTTACATTGAAAACTGCTGCTTGTACACCTGCATGTGCCATGAGTGATGATACTGCTGCGTCGGTGATAGAATTTTTATTTCCTTTTTGTGCTACTTCTAATGCGAGATCAAGGATCTGTTCGCAAAGTTGTGCTGTTTGAAAGGGAACCTGTGCTGCTTTTTTATACGCCTGTTGGAGAGCGTTTCGTCTTTTTTGTTTTTGTTCGTCTGTTTCTTTTGGCATTTGTATTGCCGTTATAACTTCATTGAATGCCGCAGTGTCTTTATCGATAAGATCCGTTAATTCTTTCCGAAGTTGCTCACTGTGTGATAGGATTTTTTGTATCTCTTCTTGGACGGTGAGATACGCCTCTTTTCCAAGGGTAAGATTTCCTACCATAGATGTTAATGCAGCACCGAGTGCGCCAGCCAGGGCTGCAACACTTCCTCCACCGGGAGCTGGGCTACTTGAGGCAAGTTCATCAAGAAATAGGTTAATTGGTAATTGAGATAGTTTCTGCATATTCATAATCACTTCTGTATCTCGACGAGTTTTTTTTCTAAGATTTGATCCGTAGTAAAATGTTCGAGTCGGAGATAATGGTCAGCTACTTGGCTCAGTGCTTCAACAGGTATTAAACCTACGATTTCACTGCCGATGACCGGAACGCCATATCGTTCAGCTTCATTTTTAATTGTTTCAAACACTCGGAACAGGGGTGTTTTCTGGTAGTTGACGAGATTCATAGATACTTGAACAATGTTTCGCTCTTTGATTTCAAAACCCATAGCTTTTACATATCGGTATCCACCGCTGCTATGACGGACTGCTTGTGCGATTTTTTTTGCAATCTCTACATTGTTTGTTCCAAGGTTGACATTGTAGGCGATGAGGAAGAACCGTGCACCGACTGCGGTTGCACCAGCAGTTGGATGCATTTTATGAGGGCCGTAATCTGGTATTCTGTCAGGGTTTTTCCCAATCTCATTTTTAAGTCCTTCGTATTCACCACGGCGTACATCGGCGAGATTACGTCGGTCTTCTCGTTGTGCTGCCTCTTCATAGAGAAAACAAGGGACGTTAGTTTTTTCTGAGAATTCTTTGGCAAACTCATGTGCAAGTTTGATGCAATCCTCCATGGTTACTTCAGAGATGGGGATAAAAGGAACCACATCGATAGCACCCATTCGTGGATGTTCTCCTTTATGTTTGTTCATGTCAATGAGTTCAACACATTTTATTGCAATATCTAGTGCTACTGCTTTGATCTTATCAGGAGGACCAATAAGGGTGACATCGGTTCTATTATGATCAGCATTTGGTGAAAAATCTAAAAGATGGACGTCGGTATGTTTCTGTATGAGCTGATGAATTGCATCAATAGTCTTTTTATTTCTCCCTTCACTAAAATTTGGTACGCATTCTACAATTTTTACCATGGGGTTTGTCACCGTAAACCTTAATCAAGGAACCTCTTTTAACTATTTGTGGTTCAAGGTATGACAAGTGTTGATATTTTAATTAAAAATGCATCTGAGCTAGTAACTCTGAAAGGAGCTGAGTCTCCAAGAAAAGGACAACAACTTAGTGAGCTTTCAATCATTAAAAATGGTTCAATTGCCCTGGATAATGGACTGGTTGTCGCCGTCGGGAAGAATCTATCTTATACTGCTGATAGAGTCATTGATGCAACAGGAAAAATTGTACTCCCTGGTTTTGTTGATCCTCACACCCATGTTGTTTTTGCTGGTTCTCGTGAGTTTGAACTTGATCTGAAATTGCAGGGCATGTCGTATCTAGACATTTTACAGAGGGGCGGAGGGATTTTTTATACGGTTTCAGAAACGAGAAAAGCATCTGTTGATCAGTTGATCTGTGAAAGTACGAAACGACTGAATACTATGCTTTCGTATGGAACAACCACGTGTGAAGCAAAATCAGGATATGGCCTTGATTTGAAAACTGAGATGAAAATCTTAGAAGTTCAACAACGATTAAACAAAGAACACGTAATTGATATTGTGTCAACGTTTCTTGGAGCACATGCTGTTCCTCAGGAGATGTCTTCTGAGGAATATACGGATTTGGTGATTGATGAAATGTTACCGCACGTACGTGATTCTGCTTCTTTTTGTGATGTTTTCTGTGAGCAAGGTGTTTTTACTATTGATCAGACACGCCGTATTTTGACGAGTGCAAAAAAGTATGGTTTTGGTTTAAAGATGCATGCTGACGAACTTGTCGATACCGGTGGCGCACGTCTTGCTGCACAGCTTGGCTGTATTAGCGCAGATCATCTGTTACAATCGTCAGATCATAATCTCCAGGAGATGGCTCGTGCAGGGGTAATCGGAGTGTTATTACCTGCAACTCCGTTGACGTTGATGCAGCATTCCTATGCGCGTGCACGTGCAATAATTTCGTGCGGTGTTCCTGTTGCACTTGCTACCGATTTAAATCCCAATTGTTGGACTGAAAACATGCAGCTTATGATTCAACTGGCGTGTTATTATATGAAAATGACGCCGGCCGAGGCAATCGCTGCGGCAACGTACAATGCAGCGTGTGCTCTTGGTTTGCACCATACCATTGGAAGCCTTGAAGTTGGAAAACAGGCAGATGTTCTTGTTCTGAATTGTCCGTCGCATTTGTTCATCCCCTACCATTTTGGGGTGAATTTGGTTAACACGGTGATTAAAAAAGGAAGCGTTGTTCGTAGTTTTTCAGAATAAAAACATCATTTTTACAAAGAGCTCCAGATGTAAAAATGTGAGAGAGGCAGCGAATACCTCAGAAACCGTTTTAAAAAAACTTTTTTTGTTTTTCTTGTTCTCGTTTGATTTTTTCTAGAATTTTTTCTTTCTTTTGATCTGTGTCTGACGTGTGTTCAGCTTGTTTCTCCACAGGTATTGCTTCTTTTGCTGGTTTTGTTTCTTTTTTCTTTTTTGAGACTATTGTTTTTGTTACTGTTGGTTCCTTTTGTTTTCGTGATAAGAATCCAGGTTTTGACAGCTGGCTACGTTTTAATTCTTGTTTCGTTGATTCTTTATAGCTTCTGTACCAGTCGAGTGCTGATTTATATTCTTGTTCCATCATGATGCGTTCTTGCTCGTAGGCAGCTGGGTCAGATTTTTTTAATTCGTTCAGATGGGCTTGTTCTTCAGGGATTTTCCAGGGTTTGGTTGGTTTTGGACCAAAGCGTTCTTCTTCTCGTTTTTTTATCATTACGGTATACAATGCATAAATGCAAGCAAGAATAATAAACAATGCTGCGGCAGCAACATACATAACATCAGAGATATAGACGCCTTGGGTTCTGATTTGAACACGTCCGTAGAATTTATCGCGGGGGTTGGTTGATGATGCAACTGAAATATTGATGATATGTGTTGTGCCAGGATCATAAAGAATATCTTTTGCGATGAGATACGCTGTGATAACTTTTGCTTCGCCAGCATCAAGCACTAATGCCTGTGTGGTAACCCCTCCTTTTATTCTATCGGTTTCATTGAGTCTGATTTGAAAGGTATCCTTGAAGTAGCCTAAATTTTTTATTTCTATTTGGTATGTTGCTACTGAACCTGGGCTTATTGTTTTTATCTGTTCAATAGGGCGGATTTCGACATAATCAAGTGATGTTGATCGAAGAGGGATGTCAAAATAGGATGTTCCGTATTCTGAGTTATCTTTTAAAAATCTAGTTGCTTTGATGCGGACAATCACAGTGTTGTCAACAGCGGTATCCTCAACGTTTACTTTTAAGGTAAGATCTGCTGTTTTTCCATCGGTTGACTGCGCGATGGTGTTTGGTGAAATACTTACACTCCAGCCTGGTTTGCTTCCATCGATCTCAGCGCTAATCAAGATTTTTGAATATCCGAGGAATGGTTTCCAACTCCGATGGATAAAGTTTCCCCAGATAACTTGAGTGAGAATAAAGGATATTGCTTTCCCGATTTTTGTTCCTTTAAGGAAAAATAATGAAGGCGGTAGATAATTTTGTAATCTTGTCCAGTTGATTCCAAACGTATCATCAAATTTCAAGTAAATAAAATTATCTTGGTTTGGTCGGATAATCGGTAGTTGACCAGAGGTAAGAATGGAGACTTCAGCTGTCGATTCGTTACTTGCCTGTGTAGCGATTGTTACTGTAGGAAGAAGTAACCCAAGAATGATAAAAATCGTTATACTCTGTTTACATCGCATAGTTTTTCCATCGTTCGTTTTTGCTTCTTTTGCTTTTATTTATTTTTTTTATTATTTTTTATGTATGTGGCAAGTATTGCTGCTAATCCAAGAGCAGCAGCAAGTATGACAAATTCAAATCCTGGCGTTGATATCCCTCGATTTCGTACGGTCACTTGATAAATAACCGGAGAACCAACATATTGTGACTGTTGAGATCCGGCTGCAGGAGGCCAGAATTCAGGTGTGAATTCTAAGGTAATTGTTTCATATTCATTATGCCATCCGAATCCAAAAGGAGGTGTGATTGAAAAACTCATTAAACCAACCTCGCCAGGTGCAATAGTTATCTGGGTGTTTGGTAAGAGTGGTGTCCACCCTTGAGGATAGTCAAGAATCCGTGCGGTGACCCGAGTTTTTTTGTTCCCAAGGTTTTGAATTTCTATGGGGAATGTTGCAGTTTCTTGCGGACCAACAAATTTCACAGGATTCTCAGTTCTAATATCAATATCTGGGGTGTATCCTGGTTGGAAGGTTATATCAACTTTGGCAGTACTTGGTTCAACCCGTCCGCGTGCAACTCGGGGTGCTTCAGCTTTGATCGTGATGAACCAGTTTTCAGCCGGTGCATTTTCAAGGGGGGCAATGACGATTGCAGTTTCTGCTTCGAGAAATTCATTAGCGATAGAGTCAATGACTGGATTTGGATTGACAATTGAGACTGTTGCCCAGTCAGGTCGATTCTCTATTGTCAGGGTGATCGGAACCGGAGGTAAGATGATGCCAAATATTAATAGTTTAAGTGGTGAATTAAGGAATATTGAGGGCACTACTGCTTTATATCGAATTTTAATTGGTACAAGAACCGCAGGGCCACTTGGGTGAAAATCAACTCCTTTGGTTGCGTTAGTATCATAGGTTATTTCTAAGATTGATGAAAAGGTGAGTAATTTTGCAGAGGTTATTGGAGTAAAGGAACATAAAACACTACAGAACAGTACTAAAATTATTGCTGTAGTTTTAACCATTCGAAGGTTTTTCGTCATGTTTGGTACCACCGGTTTTTTTTATTTACTACAATATTAGTTATTTTACTAGATATTTAAACTTTATTGTACAGTTCTTATTCTTCGATATTCAGTACTCCTAGTATAAATATATATAACTTACATGATATAAAAATATTTGCATGAAAATCAAGATTTATATATGAAAATGAAAAAAAAGGAAAATTCCCCAAATTTTTCTGATGTATTCCAGATGGAGGAATTCTAATTATTCGATCATCTCGATGGGCTGATCAGCTCCCTCTGGTTTTGTCTTTTTATCTTCTTTTTTCTTAGTAGTAACCTTATTGGGGAAGTTGGAGAGAATGATAATATCACCGACTGCGTTAACCCATCGGTAGGGAACAGCCACATCAACGCTTCCTTCAACCAGTGATGGATTCGTGTTAGTTACCAGGAGGCTACTGATCTTTTTTTCATCGATATCAAGGAAAACGTTTTTTACATGTCCAATATAGATCCCATTCCTGGTATACACTGGCAATTTCAGAAACGTGGTGACCTCGCTTAACTTTTCGCCGGTTTGTTGTTGTTTTTCCATCATGTAATCAAAATACAATTACCTATATTAAAATGTAATGGTATCCTTTTTTTGATCAAGAGAATCTTTTTTTAAATGTTACCTTATTCTCTGTTTGTTCTATGACTCCCAAACAAAAAGCTCGAATGAATGCAGTCCTACAACAGCTGAAACAGTATCAACATAAGGAACTTAGTTTTTCGAGCGGGCGGATTCTTGGTTCGATGTGTACTATGCCCCATCCGATTGCAAAAAAAGCATATCTGATGTTTCTTGAAACGAATCTTGGTGATCCTGATCTTTTTCCTGGAACCAAAGAAATCGAACAGCGGTACCTTTCTTTTCTTCAAAAACTGCTCAACGCACCCCAGCGTTCAGGAGGACTCATTGTGAGTGGTGGAACTGAGGGAAATATCACGGCGATGTGGCTTGCAAAACAACGTTCTCGTAAGAAGAAAGAAATTATTCTTCCGGTACATGCGCATTTCTCGATGAAAAAAATCGCATCTTTGATGAATATGCGACTTATAGCTATCCCGTTAACTAAGGATTTTACCATGGATGTTTCTTGCGTGAAAAGAAAAATCACGACTAATACTGCAGCAGTGCTTGGTGTTGCCGGGTCAACCGAGCTAGGAACTATTGATCCAATAGCTGAACTTGGTGAGCTCTGCGAAGATGAAAAGATTTTTTTGCATGTTGATGCTGCTTTTGGTGGTTACGTAATCCCATTTTTACACCAGCTGGGATACAAGGTACCTGAGTTTGATTTTACAATTCCTGGTGTTCAGAGCATTTCACTTGATGCCCACAAGATGGGATATGCTGCTATCCCGCTTGGTGCTTTGCTGATTCGAGATCAACAATGGTTTGAAACGATCAGTGTTGAATCTCCATACATCAGCAGTACGACGCATACAGGTCTCCTGGGTACTCGTTCTGGTGGCCCGGTTGCGGCTGCGTATGCTGTTGCAAAGTATCTTGGATATAAAGGATATATGAATCTTGTAAAACAGTGCATGAAGACAACAGAGTATGCAGAAAAAAGAATTACTGATCTTGGTTTACCGTTGTTTGTCAGGCCAACGATGAATGTTGTTGGGGTAAAATTGAGAAAACCCGCTGAAGTAGTACACCAGTTAGCAACTGCTGGTTGGCGGGTGAATCTTTTACGAACGCTCGGTGGAATGAGACTTGTTCTTATGCCGCAGATTACCACACACATCATCGATGAATTTATCCCAATTTTTGAAAAAACTTGTAAGAAAGTTGGTGAACTATGACGTTAGAACTCTTCAAGCAATCATTGTATCAAGCACCAATCATCAAAAAAGATACCTATAGTTACCTTGTTCACCCGTTAACTGATGGTATTCCGTTACTCTCTCCAGCGCTTCTCTGTGAAGTAGTCGCTGAGATGAAAAAACAGATACAAACGATAGGCGCATTTGACCGAATTGTGACCATAGAGGCAATGGGCATACCCCTTGCAACTGCGCTTTCTCTTGACCTAGACATTCCCTTTACGATTCTACGAAAACGAAAATATCAACTTCCTGGTGAGAGATCTGTTGGGCAGGTCACTGGATATTCACAATCAAAACTGTATATCAATGGACTCAAAAAGGGGGATACGGTTATAATCGTTGATGATGTGCTGAGTACAGGAGGTACCTTACGTGCAATACTTGAGGTATTCCATCAGATGGATATTGCGGTGAAAGGTGTTTTTATTGCAGTCAATAAAGGAACCTGCAAACAGACCATTGCTTCAGAATATAACGTACGTATACATACTCTTGTGGATATTGCTATCATAAACGGTGCTGTTGCTCTTCAGTAATCTTTTTTTTTGAAAAATGGAAAAAAATTGATGGATATACTTTTTTTTTTTATTCGTATCCACCAATCTTCAATGTTGGATCACCGAGGAGGACCCATTGTTGCACGGTTTTCGGATGCCCTGCGGCAAGATCAGTAATATCAAAGGTATTCAGATAGCTGGTAACTGTCTGAGCATGGGTTTGACCAAGAATATCAACGCCGTATTCTCCGTATTGTCTAAAGAATTCGATTGTAATCCATCCGTCGCCGCCACCCGTAGTCAGATCAATTCCAGGCATCCCGTAACCAAGTCCTGTATTGCCGATAGATGCAATTGCACCACCACGTGGGTTTCGAACCATTCTCCAACTGAACGTTTGTGGTACTGGGACACCATGACACCACATATAGAGTTTCGGGAATCTTGGGAAATAATAATGGAGTATATCAAGGAGGCCATACACCATTGAAACGTTGAACTGACTGTTATGGCAGCCTCCAACAACAGCAATTGGAAGTTTTTCTTTGTTGTTAACAGTGTCCATAGGGAATGCTGGTCGAGTTACAAATGGAGACCATGGTCGAAGAGTGGTGACCTGCATGCCAGTCACACTACCTTTTTGTCGATTACCCGGAACACCAGGATAATGATCAGCCCAGACATTCGGACTGCCATGTCCTGAGAAAAACAAGAAGCCACATCCTGTAGTCCATGCGTCGAGAACTGCTTGTTGACCGGTGAGTCGACCATTCGAAGTCCAAATGATTTCCCGATCAAAATCTGCAGGCATATAGTAGAGAGCACCACCGCGACCAAGCAATGCTTTTTCACCAGTAGTCCATTCGCCTTCGTAGTACATCTCTGTGTTATTTCGCCAGTCTTCAAACACAATCTGATCAGCACTATTTTTTATCCAAACATGGATATTGCTTTTATTTCCGTATGGTTTTGGATCATAGGATTTTCCTCGGATGGTAAGTACTCCGTTGAGGTAGCTAATGTTTCCCCAGAAATAAAATTCGTTACAGTATGCTTCGCTTTCTGATGGAACATAGGTGTAATCTGTATTACCAAGGATGTTTCCCTCGGTAACCGTGGTGATCTCGGCAATCGGAAGCCCTGGATATGTCGTGGTTCTGAGATAATCATCATGGTTGTAGGTAAGGAGGGTTTCCTTGGTTTTATCAATCGTGATGTTGATGGTTTCTATTGGGCCGAAATCTCCAGTTGGGTTGCTGCTCTGTGCATAGATGGTATATGCTCCGTTTGGTAGAGGTTTCGTGTCCCATTGTATGTTTAAATCCTGTTGATCAAGAAAACCATCACCGCTGACGACGATCATTTTTTTGAACCATTCTTTTCCAGCGGTTGTTGTTTCATAGGTGATGATTTTTTGGACAACAGTTTCGACTTCTCGTTTGTTGGCACAGGCAAGTCGACCGAGATTTACATCAGGATACATATCAATTCCAGTATCGTTTGCATACCCTGGTTTTCCCCATCCAGCAAAGATACCATCTCCATTGACGTCCCAGTCTGAGAAAACTCCACCGATTCGGTAGATATCAGCGTAGTAGAGATCACTGATCACACCAGGATCAAAAATTGCACTTCCGGAAAGCGGGAATTTTGGGTTGTCATAAAGATTGGTATACCGAACCGGGACATGCCATCCTTTGCTACCTTGGTTTGCATCATCGCGAGGCCGGGCACATACCACATTTTTTAATCCACCAACGAGAAGTACTGAGGTGATCCCGAAGGTTTCGATTGCATCTTTGATGAAGTTTTTAATCTGCGCTGGCTTATCCACACCTTCGTAGTTGACATAGATATCTTCGGTTGTCTTCAAGAATGTTTTGACACCATGATTATTTTTATGGGTTATGAGTGGTTGGAGTTGTTTTTCAAAACTTTTTGGTGCGATGATAACGAGATCATAGGACTCTTTGATTGAAGATAACGGATTCGGTGCAGGTGAGGTGTAGCTCACGTGAATCTCCGTAGTTTTTGCAATAGTTAGACGTCTGGTTGTTGGGGTATACCGAAGTGGATATATATGGACTGATACAAACGTAACACGTTGATTGTTTTTATTAAGACCCACACCAATTTTGGTAGAATACCATGTGGATGGGTAGGGTGTTGTCATCGAGTAAATTGTTGGATCTTTGGTTATCGTGTCGTGCTTTTCAGTATCAAGAGTATCGGTCAGGAGGAGCATCGGAGGACAGGGCCTGATATCTCCGGTGATGTCAAGGGTGGTAATATCTGTTGGGTTGACGTTGACAAGGATGTTGGTTGCTGCGAACGGCAACTCATAGGTTTTGATAAGGATCGGTAGTCGAGGATGTCCTGGTATAGAGAGGTACGTTGCAATATCTTTCATTGTGACAAAAACACTCTGATCGACTGATGATGTTTGGATGTTGATTTGTGGTGTGATAATACTGTCTGTAACTGAATGTGATGTTTGATGTTCTGCGTGACCTAACGGAATTCCAATGCTTGATAGAACAAGTATTCCTACTATCATGATATGTATTTTATTTTTCTTCATTGTGGTATATTCCCCCAGAATTTTAATTTTATACTGATTCATATTATAGTCTGTAGGTAATTAAATTTTTCGGGTTTCCTTTGATGGAACAACTTTGATGGATGAACCTAGAATTATATGAAAAACTATATCAGTAGCATTACCATTATCAGGATTGAATATGCTATGACTGAAAAAATACCACAACACACCCACTGTCATATCTGCGGTAAGGCGGTACCTGTTTCGGAAACCCTCTGTTCAGAAGACTGTAAACAACGATATCAAAAGATGATGAAAAAACGACGACTCTGGATATATCTTATGTGGGCTCTGATTGCATTTACTATTATCATCATGATTGTTGTCCCACGACTCGGGTAAAAAAATCAAAAAAGAAAAAACGTCTTTTTTATTCTGCGAGTTCTTCTTGGAGATCAATAACCATCTCTGTAAGCACATCTTCAAAGATCTGATGACGGTATTCTTTCACTGCTCCATTCGCAAGATGTGCACGTGCAACAAAATCTCGCCCGTCTTTTATAATCTCGATATGACAAACCGTCTCCATATACGTTCCTACCTGAGTTTTTATTCCGAATCAATCAACTCTATAAATACTTTTTGTGCCACAAGGCTTCATCCCGAAATAGATAATTAAGGAAGAAACATTCATTTTTTCATTGGATGGGACGCGCAAAGAAAAGGATTAATCCAACAGTTGCGAACCATGTGAA
>JAWABU010000032.1 GCA_038884455.1 Candidatus Thermoplasmatota archaeon
ATGTTGTGTTTTTATTTAGTAAACATGGTTTATTTATAGATTCTTTGATAGAGTCGATGAAAAATAAAGTTGAAGATGAACTCGTGGGGAATATTGACAAAATAAAAAACATCGACATCGAACAGAAAAACAATGATTTGATTTTGAAAATATGGTTACTATGAAACAACAAATTGAAAAAAAATTCAAAGAAACTGAAATAGGTATGATTCCTGAGGATTGGGATAAACTACCTCTATCTGAAGCCGTCACTATTAATCCACATAGATATATAAAAAAGGGCGAGAAATGTAAATTTATCTCAATGGATATGTTAAAAGAACATAATAGAAAAATTCAAGGATTTGAAATAAGAAATTATTCAGGAGGTACAAAATTTATTAATGGAGATACGTTGTTAGCGAGAATCACACCTTGTCTTGAAAATGGAAAAACAGCTTTTGTTGATATTTTATTTCAAGATGAAGTTGCAGCAGGATCAACAGAATTTATTATTCTTTGTGGGAAAGAAAATAAAACAACTAATAAATTCGTTTATTACTTATCCATTTCACCACAGATGAAAGCTGAAGCAATAAAATCTATGACAGGAACTTCAGGAAGGCAGAGGGTTCAAGCTAGTTTGTTGAAAACGGTATCAGTTTTGATACCTCCATTGACAGAACAACAATCAATCGCCAAAATCCTCTCCGATCTCGACTCAAAAATCGAACTCAACCAGCAGATGAACAACACCCTTGAAGCCATTGGTCAAGCCTTGTTCAAACACTGGTTCGTTGATTTTGAATTCCCCAATGAGGAGGGGAAGCCGTATAAGTCAAGTGGTGGGGAGATGGTGTATGCTGAGGAGGTGGGGAAAGAGATACCGAAGGGATGGAAAGTTGGGACAATAAACGATCTAGCGATTCAAATTAAGGATCAAGTTCTACCTTATAAATATCCAGAAAAAATCTATAATCATCTGAGCATAGAAGCATACGATTCTGGAAAGAAACCCTTAAAACAATTTGGATCAGAAATTCAGAGTAACAAGTTTAAAGTTCATGATAAAACAATTTTATTTTCAAAGTTAAATCCAAGATTCCAAAGGATATGGCCGATAACTGATGCAAAGGAAAATAGTATCTGTTCAACAGAATTTTTGGTATTCAAACCAAAAGATAACTCATTTAGTTATTTCTATAATTTGCTACTATCAAATTTTATCAGAGAAAAGCTAATCCAGATGGCAAGAGGAACCAGTAGTAGCCATCAACGTATATCCGCTGGTGACATACTAAATCTTTCTATTGTTGTGCCACCACAAGATATACTCGAATCATTCGAACGTCTTATTTTACCGAGTTTTATTAAACGACAGCAAAATATAGAAAATCAATTAGTGCTATCTAAAATTCGCGATTCTCTCCTTCCTAAACTTATGTCAGGAAAAATACGAGTACAACTCCCAGAAACCGAGGCACACCCATGACTAAATTCGTCTCCGAAGATGACGTGGAAAAACTCTGCCTTGAACACTTCAAAACCATGGGCTACACGATCCTCTACGGCCCAAACATCGCACCAGACGGAGCCACACCGGAACGAAAAACCTACACCGATGTTGTTTTACTAGAGCGACTCAAAAAAGCAGTCGACAAAATCAACCCACACATACCCATAGAAGCACGAGACGAAGCAATCAAAAAACTCCTCAGAACAGAAAAAACAACACTCCTAGAAAACAACCGAGCCTTCCACCACTACCTCGTCAACGGCATCGACATCGAATACAGAAAAGACAACCGAATCAAAGGAGACAAAGTCTACCTCTTCGACTACAAACACCCAGAACACAACGACTACCTCGCCGTCAACCAATTCACCATCATAGAAAACAACCACAACCGACGACCAGACATCATCCTCTTCATCAACGGCCTCCCACTCGTCGTCATCGAACTCAAAAACCCAGCGGACCAAGAAGCAACCGTGTTTGCTGCCTACAACCAACTCCAAACCTACAAAGAACAAATACCCTCCCTGTTCAAATACAACGAAATCCTGGTCATTAGCGACGGACTCGAAGCACTCGCAGGAACCATCACCTCAAACAAAACCAGGTTCATGAAATGGAAAACCATCGACGGCACCGACCCACCACAACACCTCATCGAACTCGAAATACTCCTCAAAGGCATGTTCACAAAAAACGTTCTTTTAGATTTACTCAGGCATTTCATCGTCTTTGAAGACGAAAAAGAACCAAGTAAAAAACTCGCTGCCTACCACCAATACCACGCAGTCAACAAAGCAATACAATCCACAAAAAACGCGATACAAACAGATAAAAAAGCAGGAGTCATCTGGCACACCCAAGGCAGTGGAAAAAGCCTCATCATGGTGTTCTACACCGGAAAACTCGTCCTTGAATTCGACAACCCAACCATCGTCATCCTCAACGATCGAAACGACCTTGATGGTCAACTCTTCGGAACCTTCAGCAGATGCCAAGAAATCCTCAGGCAACAACCAGTCCAAGCAGAAACACGAGAAGACCTCAAAAAACTCCTCAAAGTCTCCTCCGGAGGAGTCGTCTTCACCACCATCCAAAAATTCTATCCAGAAGAAAACAGAGAAACCTACCCCTTACTCTCAGACCGACACAACATCATCGTCATCGCGGACGAGGCACACCGAACCCAATACGGGTTCAAAGCAAAAATCCAAACCAAAGACGACCAAGCACTCATCACCTACGGCTACGCGAAATACGTCAGAGACGCACTCCCCAACGCCTCCTTCATCGGTTTCACAGGGACACCCATAGAAAAAGAAGACCGAAGCACCCCAGCAGTCTTTGGAAAATACGTCGATATCTACGACATCAAAAAAGCAGTTGATGACAAAGCAACTGTACGTATCTTCTACGAAAGCAGACTTGCAAAACTTGAGCTAAAACCAGAGGAACGACCACGCATCGACCCAGAATTCGAAATAGTAACAGAAGGAGAAGAAGAAGCACATAAAGAATACTTAAAAAGCAAATGGGCGCGCATGGAAAAAATCATCGGCAGCCCAAAAAGAATCGAACGCATCGCAAAAGACATCGTTCAACACTTCGAACAACGATTAGAAGCTCTCGATGGAAAAGCAATGATCGTCTGCGCCAGTAGAAGAATCTGCGTGGACCTCTACAACGAAATCATCAAACAAAGACCACACTGGGAACACACAGATGACGACAAAGGAGAACTCAAAGTCATCATGACCGGATCAGCTGCTGATCCAAAGGAATGGCAGGAACACATCCGGAACAAAAAAAGAAGAATGCTGATCGCGGAACGTATGAAAGACCCAAACGACCCACTCAAACTCGTCATCGTCCGAGACATGTGGCTCACCGGCTTTGACGTCCCCAGCCTCCACACCATGTACATCGATAAACCCATGCGAGGACACGGACTCATGCAAGCGATCGCCCGAGTCAACCGCATCTTCAAAGACAAAGAAGGAGGACTCATCGTCGACTACCTCGGCATCGGAGCAGAACTCAAAAAAGCACTCATGGACTACACCCACAGCGGAGGAGAAGGAAAACCAATCTTCGAACAAGAAGAAGCAGTCGCACTCATGGAAGAAAAATACGAAATCGTCGAAAACCTCTTCCACGGGTTCAACTACAAAAAATTCTTTGAACTCGGACCACAAGAACGACTCCAAATCATCCCCCAAGCAATCGAACATATCCTGAAACAAAAAGACGGGAAAAAACGATACATCCAACACACCACAGAACTGCTCAAAGCATACTCACTCGCAGTACCACATCAAAAAGCATTGAAAATACGAGAAGACGTAGGATTCTACCAAGCGATAAAATCCACACTCACTAAGACAACATCCACCACAGCCATGTACAAAGAAGACCTTGACACTGCAATCAACCAGATACTCTCAAAAGCAATCATATCAGACCGAGTTGTCGACATCTTCGAAGCAGCAGGCATACAAAAACCAGACCTCGCAATACTTTCAGATGAATTCCTCGCAGAAGTCCAACACCTCCCACAAAAAAACCTTGCCTTCGAAATACTCAAAAAACTCCTCAATGACCAGATACGCATCAGAATGAAGAAAAACATTGTCCAAGCACGATCCTTCAGAGAAATGCTCGAAAACACCGTTATGCGATACACAAACCGAAGCATCGAAGCAGCAGAAGTCATCGAAGAACTCATAAAACTTGCAAAAAAACTCAGAGAAGAAGACAAACGAGGAGAAGAACTCAAGCTCAATGAAGACGAACTCGCGTTCTACGACGCATTAATGGTAAACGACAGCGCAGTAAAAATCCTAGGAAACGAGACCCTCAGAAAAATAGCATTAGAACTCACAGACATGATCAGAAACAATGTCACCATCGACTGGACCTTACGAGAAAACGTTCAAGCAAAACTCAGAGTCAACGTCAAACGAATCCTGAAAAAATATGGGTACCCACCAGATAAACAAAAGAAAGCAACAGAACTTGTGTTGCAGCAAGCTGAAGTTGTAGCCAAAGACTGGGCTGAATAAATAACAACAAAGGTTCCAATATGAGAGAGTATTACATTGAATCTGGAGAAAAAATCCAGATACATGCAGATACCGTATGGACTCTCTGGTTTATAGCCAAGGATTCACTAGAAGAAAAAGAGCTCAACCAATTTTTAGATATCTTTGAAATCCTAAAGAAAATCAAGACTAACGAAGAGGATACAAAATTGTCAAAAAATCTAGCAATAATCATACGATCTCTCACCAACAGATATCAAAAATATTTAGCCGAAATATCTTCTACCGAATTTGAACTTGAGGAGAAAAATATACTATCAGATAATAAAATTATTGGCTGGACACACAGAATACGGGAGATAAAAAAATCCTACCCAAGAGCATACGAGAGCTGGAATGAAACTGAAGAAAGAGAACTCGAGCAACTCTTTAAAACTGGTTTGACACCTTCTGAAATTTCTAAAAAATTAAAAAGACAACCTGGTGCAATTCGCAGCAGACTTAGAAGACTTGGATTGCTAGAATAAAATCAAAAACTCGGTGGAATATTTTTATTTCCGATAATGCAAAACTCGCAATCATCACAAATCCCATCAGGATTATCTGTTTCTTCAGTGCTACAAATTTTGCATTTCATACTTTAACTCATATATTTTTCAGAACGAAGATGATTACTAGAATTATTATGACTATTGCTCCAATCCAGATCAAAATATTACCTAAACCTTCAATGACCTCGTTGAATCCAACTCCAGTAGATATCGCTAAAAATGCAAATAATGCAAGAGCTACAGCAACACTTCCACCAATTTTAATATCGACCATATAAAATTCAATAATCAGATGAACATTTAAACTTTAGCATGATCTCCCCCAGATTCTAGTAACCCAAAGATTAAAGATAATAGAGCAATATTCTCTTTTCATGCCCTCCGTTATAGGATTTGATTCCAAAGAGACTCACCGAGAAATCAATGGTGAGGACCGAATATTTCCATTAGGGGCAAGCATAGAAGTAGTCAACTATGAAAAATTCGCAGAGATGTATGACAAATCAATGAAATGTGTCTGGGAAACACTCAATGAAAAACGAAAGAGAAGCATCTATTCCTATCAATATTTTGCACAACAATATGGTTTAGAAAAAGCTCAACAACTCTGTTTTCTCTTTTTAAAAGGGATCAGTAAATCAATCATTAATGCTGATGTCTACTTCTCTAACATTCCTGAAGAAAAGACCGCAGAGATCTACATGTATAACAATGATCGAGTGAAGGCAACAAAACCAACAAGAGACTTTCTTGTAAGTTTAGTTCAACCGTATTCATATATGTGTGCATGGAAACGATGTGTACTCGAGCAGGGGAACGAAAACATCATCTTTTTAGATAATTTCCAAGGAGAAACCACGATAGCATGGCAAACCCTTTGGTATAAAAAACCAAACATCTTCTATAAAGGAGATAACTGTAATGCGCTCATATCCGCAGCAGATATTCTTGCAGGTGCCGTCGATAACTACTTGAAAGAACGCAGTTTCCATGACAAAACCATTGATAAGATACTATCCAAAGAACTAAAATTACACGGCAAAACATACATCATCGGATCAAAAGACCTTCGATACATTGTTCCAACATCAAGAGAACCAATAAATACGACACGGTGGCTCAAACATCCAATATACTATGTCATCAAAGAAAAACGAGTTGAAGAACAGGATTATAAAGATGCAAGAAATCAAGTTGAATATTCACCTATGTTCGACAAAATAACAAATCTCGCTTTTAAGAACAATGGGGCGGTTAAATTTTATGATGAAACAACAGATTTTAGAGATCTTCGGCAAGAAGATCGCCTGATTTATTATGGCGATCGAGGAAGAGACTTAGTTAAACAATTAAACAATTTAGGATATACCAATAAAACATTTTTGTATCCAAATGAAGAAATCGAATAAAAAAAAGAAGATAATTTTGTATAAGTCCTAATAAAGGACTAACCTCCGGTGAGAGATTAATCCCATAGTATTTACTATATCCTTTGGTTATATTTAAGTTTTATTCACTTTTCTTGAAGAAGTATATAAATAACGTATACACAAAAGGATCATACTCTTAGGTTCTCCTTTCAATAATTTCATGCAATTTTTGGTATCTACCGTGCGTAAATACATAAAGAAAATTCAGAAGATGATTTTTCCATTTATTGGAATCTTTGTATATGTGTAAGAATATCACTGGATATCCATTCTTGGCAAAGATCCTTCGTCTGTAATCGTAATCGAATTTTTCAGATCCACAAACCTCAATATAAATCCCAAAATGTTTCAAGTAGAAGTCCGGTGCCCATACCCGTGGCCGTTTATTTTCATCGTATACGAAAACGGGCTGTTCATACGTCCATTGGATCCTTAACTCTTTCAATACGTTAGCAACTTCCTTTTCAGATTGAGTCATCTTACTATAAACAGATCCTCTTTGCATAGATTAAACCTCCAAAAAAGAAAGAAAAAAAAGAAAGCTTTTAGTGAGAGGATGTTGAACGAAAATGATCTGCACAAAAAAAACGCTATCTTGTCCATACCTCCAGGAGAAACGGTTTTGCCGCCCCGACGGGAGCATATTCTTTTGTAATCAAAGTTACGGCAACTTCCAGAGGAGATTAATTCAGCTATTTGAAGAGTACGGGATCTTGGTAAAGAGAGTGTACACCTCGGTGAGAGCAATATCCTTAAAAGAAAAGTCAAGGGACTCGAACAGCTTTTGATCTCTCACACATCTAAATAACACTCATCGTAATAAGCTATACTCTGTAAAATTTCCTTCATTTGATAACGGTGTTGGATAGATCTATTCCACTAATATTTAAGAAATGGAGGATTATAGTAATCCCCAGATACCGACTATAATTGCTATAATTCCGATAATAGTTTGAAATGATCCAAGCCATTTCGCAAGTTTTTCAAGATGCTTTCCAAAAGTTGGAATCGACGGTAAAATTCCAGAGATTAGTATGAGACCTGCTATGATTGCAATGATACTTTGAATAGATGACCACCAGAATATTGCCAAAAGTATTGCAATAATTCCAATAATAGTTTGGAATCCTCCAAGCCACTTTGCTAGTTTTACAAGATGTTTGCCCATTGCAGGTATAACTTCTAAAATGCCTGTGCAGAGTATTAACCCTGCTACGATATTCATAACGGCTACAAAATCCATAGTATTACCTCCCTCAGTAGCTAAAAAGTAACTTCTGCTGGGTAATAAATCTTTTTGTAGTGCAATTTTATGGAGTAAATCGTTACAATCAACAGTTATAGACAACTTTAAAGCGAAGGATAGAGTATCAGTAGATGAACATATTTTTCAAAAAATTAATCTAACCAAGTACCAGTACGATTTTAAATTCCTTTACGTATTATTATGCGTAATGAGGGAATAACCCACGTTATCGAAAATTCCAATCAATCCAATCAATATAGAGAAAATTAAACCTGAAGATGTTGATAAAGAAATCATCCGAGCAGCGATCATTGCTGAGCTTGATGCAATTAATCTCTATGAGGAGATGGCAGCACTTGCTAAACAAGCAAGCATCAAAAAAGTATTACTCGATGTTGCTTTTGAAGAAAAAGAACATGTTGGTGAGTTTCAAGCATTACTGGTAAAGTATGACAAAGAACAAGGAGAGGCTTTAGAGGAAGGTAAAAAAGAAGTAGAAGAGTTAACAAGCTGAAGAACAGTGGAATCTTTTAATACTGGTTTCGGTTTGTCACATACGATGAATCTATGAAATATGTCATTGTTTATTGGTCCCGGTATGGCAATGGGAAAAAAATTGTTGAACGTCTTTCAGAGAAACTGAAAGAAAGAAAAGCTGATATTCAGATTTTGACAACAGATGAAGTAAATCCTTCTGCGTTACCACCAGCAGACACCTATATCTTCTCAGCACCTACAGAAGCATACACCATCACGAGAAATATGAAAAAAATTATGAAAAAACTTCAGGGTGTTGATGGGAAAAAATATGGTATTATTAATACCCATGCGATGAAAAAAAACTGGTTGCCACAAATGGAAAAACTCCTTTCGAAAAAAAATATGATAAAGATTGCAGAAGTTGATTTTCTTGTTCAAGGAGATGGTGTTCAAAAAGGACATGGGTTAGCTCCTGGCTGGGAAGCAAAACTTGATGAATTTGCACAAAAACTCTAAACTTTTTTTATCCCCTAGATGACTATGTGGCAGGATTATGTTATCGCAGTGGTAAGTATTTCCTTTGGTTTTATGCTTGTACCACAACTCCGAGATGTTTTCAGAGGAAATTGTGTGAATCTGTATACTGCTGGGCTAACAACTATTGGATTATTCATCCTTGGTTTCACATTTAGTACATTGCAGATGTGGGTTACTGTGATTGCAGAGGTATTCTCAGGAACAATTTGGTTGTTCTTGTTTGTTTTTTCTTTGAGAAATTACACGAAAAAAGATTTTAAAAAAGGATTTATTGAATGAATCTTTTGAGAAGTACTTGAGCTACCTTTGGATCTGCATTTTTTTTGATAAGATCAGGTGATGTTAAAATACTGTGCTCAAGAGCATGTGCACATTCACAGGTTCGTTTATACTGTATCTTGGGAATAAGTTTTTTGATAATCGTTGCAATATTTGCATCATTTTTTTTAAGATTCTCAACAACAGAAGCAACACTAACATCTTTTTCTCCTTCGTACCAGCAGTCATAATCAGTAACCGTAAGAATCCCACAAAGGCACATCTCTGCTTCTCGTGCTAGTTTTGCTTCAGGAGCTAGCGTCATGCCGATCACATCAACATTCCAGCTTCGGTACAGTCTTGATTCTGCACGGGTTGAAAATTGTGGTCCTTCCATGCAGATATAGGTTCCTCGATGAACAGGAATGTTTTCTTTTTTGATGACATCATACGCAATATCTGATAATGTTGTACAAAACGGGTCTGCAAAACCGACATGAGCTACGATTCCGTCTTCAAAAAACGTGGTTGATCGCTTAAAACTCCGGTCAATGAGTTGATCAGCGATGACAAAATCACAGGGTTTTAATTCTTTTTTCAGACTGCCGACTGCTGCAGTTGAAACAAGGTATTCAACGCCGAGTTCTTTGAGGGCAAAGATATTTGCTCGATAGTTTACTTTATGGGGTGGAAAGATGTGCCCTTTTCCATGCCGTGGGAGAAACGCAATGTCAACTCCAGCTATTTTTCCAAGGGTGATTTTATCAGAAGGTTTTCCAAAGGGCGTAGTAACAGAGATTTCTTCTCGTGCATTCATAATACCCATATTATATAGACCGCTTCCACCGATAATGCCGATGTTAAGAGACATGCCTCATATGAACTCATGCTTGCTAAAAAAAGTTTTCTATTGATTTGATTGATTTGCTACGTATTTTTTGTAATTATTCCTTGTTTCAAGTGATAGATGAAAAATATGTGTTCTCGAGAGATAGACTGGTAAAGATAATTTTTCTTTTCCAGAAAAGTATAATGAGGATGACGGAAATATTGGTATTGCAAGGGTAGATTACAAAGGGTGAAATGGTTAACGTTCGTTCCAATAGTGTTTAACTACATATCGTATAAGAGCTGCACAATATCTTTCAAAAATAGATTCAAGAGGATAAATGTTTTGATGTGTGATGAATGATTGCAAGAATCTTTTAGTCATATCCGTACTTTTTCACAACAATACTCTTTACAAATTGAACAGTAATGAGATATGCAAGAACAATTACAAAAAGCGCTAAGAAAAACAAGGGCGGAGGAATAACGAAACTGAGTAATTCTGCTAACGGTGAAAATGGTAGAATAAGCCCAATAATGATAATAAAAATTGATGTAAGCAATAAAAATCTACTCGGTCGACTCTCGATAAAAGGTATCTTTCCTGTACGAATCACATGAATTACTAACGTCTGGGTGCATAGGGATTCTAAAAACCAACCAGTAGCAAATACTGGTTGTTGTGCATGAAAACCAAACCAGAGGACACCAAAGGTGACAAAATCAAAAATCGAGCTCACCGGACCGATGAGAAGCATGAAACGTTTGATTGATCGAACGTTCCAAGGTCGTGGTTTTCTTAGATATTCATCATCAACAGAATCAGTCGGAATGCTTGTTTGTGACATATCATAGAGAAAATTGTTTACGAGAATCTGGGTAGGCAACATGGGGAGAAACGGGAGAAAGATGCTTGCTCCAGTCATACTGATCATGTTCCCAAAATTAGAACTTGCCCCCATCTTGATATATTTAACGATGTTTCCGAATGTTTTTCTTCCTTCAATAACACCGTCGCCAAGAACCATAAGGCTTTTCTTTTGTAGGATAATATCAGCAGACTCCTTAGCGATGTCCACTGCGTTATCAACTGAGATGCCAACATCAGCGGCTTTGAGCGCAGGAGCATCATTGATTCCGTCACCAAGATATCCAACGATATGATTATTTTTCCGTAATGCATCAACAATTCGTCCTTTCTGCAAGGGGGATAATCGTACAAATACGGTGGTTGTCTCTACAACTTCTCTGAGTTCTTCATCTGTTAACTTATCAATCATGTCACCGGTATACACATTGTGAATGTCCAGACCGATTTGACTACAGATATTTTTTGTAACAAACTCATTATCACCGGTTAAAACCTTGAGTTCAATACCTAATTTTTTAATCGTTTCAATAGTTTTTTTCACGGTGGGTTTTGGTGGATCAAGAAACGCAACATATCCTTTCAGAATCAAATTTATCTCATCATCTCGTGAATATATTTCTTTTTTATCGATAATGTCTTTGTAAGCGATTGCAAGAACCCGAAATCCCTGAAGGCTAAGAGAGTCATATTCACTTTTTAATTTCTCAAGAACATCTTCGGTTATCTGCTGAATTTTTCCATCGATTTCGTAGTGGGAACATCGAGTGAAAATTTGTTCAGGTGCTCCTTTGGATATAATGCGGTGCGTTCCATTAACCGTCACAACAACAGACATAATCTTTCTGGAAAAATCAAAGGGTATTTCATCGATTTTCGTGTATTGCTTCACGAGTAATTTTTCATGTTTTAAAATCGCTTTATCTAACAAGTTTTTTAACCCAGTTTGATAGTAACTATTAATATATGCAAGTCTAAGTACGTCTTCATCTTCTTTGCCGACAACATCGCAATGTTTCTCTAAGACAATTTTATCCATGGTTAAAGTACCTGTTTTATCAGTACATAAAACATCCATTGCACCAAAATTTTGAATTGAGTTCAGACGCTTAACAATCACTTGTTTTTTTGCCATCATGATTGCTCCTTTGGATAGGTTGATGGCTACAAGCATGGGAAGCATCTCAGGAGTTAGGCCGACAGCTACCGCTATCGAGAACAGGAATGCTTCGACGAAATCACCTTTTAAAACTGCGTTAATAGCAAAAATTGTGATAACGAGAACAAGCATGAGTCGAATCATCAGCCATGTGAACGATCGAATTCCTTTGTCAAAACTCGTCTCGATATGTCGTGCTGCAATTTTTTGTGATACCTCGCCAAATTGCGTTGAAAGCCCTGTCTTAATAACCAATCCTAAACCGGTACCGCTGATAACACTGGTTCCCATAAACGCAATATTAGTCAACTCTGAAGGCGAATTGCCTTTTGGCTGTATTGGCCCTGCAGTTTTTTCAGCAGGAAATGATTCACCGGTTAATGATGCTTGGTTGATGAATAAATCTTTACAAGAAATGATCCGAAGATCTGCTGGAATCATATCACCAGCAAATAAATCAACTATATCTCCTGGTACAATTTCTCTGATTTTAACTTCACGTGATTTTCCATTTCGAATCACAGTAGCTGTTGCGCGAACCATCTCGCTTAACTTTTCTGCTTCTTTTCCTGCGCGATATTCTTGCAAAAATGAGATGAATACACTGATAATCGCCATGAGCGTTACTACAAGCGCATTGAACGGCTCTCCGAAATACAAAGAAAAAGCAGCAATGATTAATAGAACAATGACTAAAGGGTTTGTAAATTTAGAGAGAAATTGAACGAGTGCTGTACGTTTCTTTTTCTTCAACACCGAATTGTAACCATATTGTTCGAGACGTTTTTCTACATCAACATAAGATAAACCATTTAACGAGGTTTGAAATTTTTCAAAAAGTAGTTCTATTGGTGATGTTATAAATTCTGTTTCGATGACATTCTGTTTTTGATTACCATTATGCGTAATTTTCTTTATAGTGTATTTATTTTTTAAATCCTGGAAAGGAACTATAAAAACTGCCCCCGTTTTATTTTTAGCCAGATATGATGAAATGGTAAATTAGTCTTTTGATTTGTTTCTTGAAAAAAAGATGTCTACATGAACTACGGCTTTTTTAGAATTCTTAAAAACAACCTATGTATTGAATGTTAAAGTATATGTAGGAGAAGTACATTTATTACAAAAGGTTGAACATTATGACTGACTCTATTAAATCAAAGATTCGAACGATTCCGCATTGGCCGAAGAAAAATGTGATGTTTCGGGATATTACCACCCTGCTGAAAAGTCCTGAAGGATTGAAAGAAACTATTGATATATTGTATCATCGATATGCTGATAAGAAGATCGATAAGGTGGTCGGCATTGAATCTCGCGGTTTTATCCTTGGTGCACCGCTTGCATATCGTCTTGGATGTGGATTTGTCCCGGTTCGAAAGCCAGGAAAACTTCCTGCTGAATGTATCTCTGAGGAATACTCTTTAGAGTACGGAAAGGATAGAATCGAAATCCACAAAGATGCAATCACGAAAGGGGAAAGGGTGCTGATTGTCGATGACCTGCTTGCAACTGGTGGTACGATTACAGCAGCGCGAAACTTGGTAAAAAAATTACACGGTGAGATTGTTGAATGTGCGTTTGTGGTTGAACTACCTGCACTGAAAGGACGTGAAAAGATTAAAGGCGAGAAGATTTTTAGTATCGTCCAGTTCGAAGGAGAATAACAAACAGCTGGAAAAATGGTTTTTTGTTGTTTCAAAAACATCAATTCCGATTGGAGGAATGATAGTTCTGATAACGTCGTTGGACACTCCTTTTCTATTTTTTATGGACGATACGTGAAATGTTGTTTAATGGAGTTTTTCAGTTCGGCTGTTAAGTTCTCGTTTCAGATATTTTTCAAGAGCAACGTCGACAGTTACTTCATCAGTTACAATTGGTTGTATGTTATGACTGATGAGATCATCATAAATTCTTCTACCCATACCGTAGCTAATGACGAGGGAACAATCTTGAATGTTGCGTATCATGGTTTCATGGTTACAGCTGTGGCATTCACCGGTGCTTTTTCCATGGTTGTTTCGATATTCTTTATGGATAACGGCATCGTCTTTAATAGTATATACGACAAAGCCTGCTGCTCGTCCGAAGTGATGAGCAATGGTTGTACCATCATCTGATGCAATTGCGATTTTCATAGAGGCGCACCTCTTTTTCGACAGCGTCTTCGAGGATGATTATATGGCGGAGAGATAAATTCTATGTTTCCTCCTTCAATTCGAATAGCTGTTCCGTTGATAAGCGCTGCTGCAATTTTTTTCCGTGCTGTTCCAAGAAGTCGGTGGAACGTCGGTTGGGATATATGCATGAGTTGCGCTGCTGCTTCTTGGTCTAATTCTTCGTAATCTTTGAGTCGTATCGCTTCAAGTTCATCGATAGTCAGTATCACTGATTGTAGATCAGGGAGAGGAATTCCTGCAGGCTTAAAGTAGGTTATGTTTGGTTGAAAACATACTTTTCGACATCGTTGTGGTCGAGGCATGAGTTTCGATATGCAAAGAATTGTTTATGTATTTGACTATGGAGGATGCTGATTCGTTATTCCTGATCGGTGTCGTCTTGTTCTAAACTTTTTATGGTTTCTTTGAGTGTTTTTTGTTGACGTTCGAGTTGATGTAGTTGTTCTTTGAGCATTTTTTTATAGTCTTCTTTGGATAGTGCAAAGTTGCTTAATGGTGGTGTGAAGGAGGAGTTATTCCATCGGTGTCTTGCATGATGTTGGGCCCAGCATGTCCATTTTTTTTCTTGGGCCCACCAGGGGCCGGTACCATCGCCACAGGGCATATGTTTCACCTCTTTTGGTATCTTTATTGAAATGTGGTTGTGATGTTTATGAGTTGCAGAGAGTTGTTATGGTGGTTTTGTTATGTTCAGAAACCACATTATGAATATATATTCATTATCATGTTTTTAAAGTTTTCGATAAAGTACTTATGACCTCCCGATAAACCTACCTCTCAGTTGATGAATAAATTCTTGATAAAAAATTAGAGAAACAATAAACTTAGCGCAATAATAAACATCCCAAGGATAACACCGAGTATAACGGTATGTCCATATCCATAGTAATGTGCAATTGGAAGGAGTTCATCGATTGAGATATACACCATGATCCCTGCAACAAAAGCCAATAAGGCAAAAAGTACCAGAGTTGATAAAAAAGGCAGCAGTATGATATAACCAACAATTGCTCCAACAGGTTCGGCAATACCTGAAAGAAACGAGTAAGTTAAGGCTTTTTTTTTATTATGTGTTGCATAATAAACTGGTATCGAAATCGAGATTCCTTCAGGGATGTTATGAAGAGCAATAGCAACTGCAATAACAACACCAAGTTGGATATTACTCAGGGCAGTTCCAAATGTTGCAATCCCTTCCGGAAAATTATGAATTGCAATCGCAAGTGCTGTAAAAATACCGGTACGTTTTAGTCTGCCGTCAAAGGTTTGTGGTCTGCTATTTGATAAATTGAGATACGAATGAGGATTTTTCTTTTCTGGGATTGCCAGATCAATAAAACCAATGAACAACATACCAAGAAAAAAGGATACAATAGTGAGTACTTCTCAACATGTTGTAGTGATTGTGGAAATAACTCAACGAATGATACATAGATCATAACGCCGGCTGAAAAACCAAGAGAAAATGAGAGGTATATCATTTTTGGTTTTTTTATGAGATATGCCATGCCACTACCAATCCCTGTTGATATACCTGCTAAGACTGTTAATAAGAATGCACTATAAACTGTAATCAGGTCAAACATTTATGGCACCTTGTTTTTTTTGATTTTGACCGTTGACACATTTTTTACAGATGCTGAAAAAATTTGTATGAGCTACATCAATATTCATCTCTTTGAGTTTTTTCACTGCTGCGTAGACATCATAGACCGTTTGATGAGTAATAGTATATTTGAGAAAAGTCAGAATTTCATGTCGTTGATTAGTTAACTTAATCTTTGGATCGTTCATCTTTTCCGAGTAAGGATTATTAATCAATATTTAATAGTACTGCTTAATTGTACTGATGTACTGATAGAAAAGAAGAGCTTATTGGAGAAACTTGAGATAAATTGGCTGTTTGTTCCTGATGGTCTTCAGAAGGGTCTGAGGCGTCATGATCAAGAAATTTGGTAGGCCATGCCTCGTGTTCTATTTCTTCATGTAAGATGGCAAGTACAAGATCATATGTTCGGTGATCTTTTCCTACAGCCATATTACATATTTCTGTATATTCTCGTACTGCATATTGTTCTGCGTGAAGAAGGACTTTGACAATATTTTTAGGATCGCTTATATCTTTTGGGAGTTGTGGAGTCGGACATGCGGACATGTCATGAAATATTTTCATATTTTCAGTAATTTGCCTCCAAGTTCATAGATGGGGGATACTAGTACTTCGAAATGGTTTTGATCTTCGATACGTGCGTCTTCTACAACAACTTTACACCTCTCGCTTTCAAATCAGATAGAGGTTGCTCTGAGTACAGATGAAAAAGATCATAAATTTAGGTCGACCAAAATGTTTATATTCTTACCAAAACATTATACTAATTTGATAAATATGCCGCAAGAAGATGTTGAGGAATACCTCGAAGCGATCTACGACGTTGCTGGAAAAGAAGGAATCGCAAAAACCTCTGAAGTGGCAAAGCAACTTGACAACGCACCAGCAAGTGTTACTGAAGTTTTCCAACGGATGCAGCAAAACAATCTCGTCCGCTATGAGCCACACAAAGGAGTACGGCTAACAAAAAGAGGATTAAAAGTTGCATTAAAGATGAAACGAAAACACCGACTTCTTGAGGTATTTCTTAATAAAACACTGCAACTCCCGAAAGAAAAAATCCATGACCAAGCGTGTAAAATGGAACACACACTTTCAGATGAAACAGAAACAGCACTCTGCAAATCACTCGGCGGACCAACAGAATGTCCCCATGGATCCCCAATACCTCCCTGTAATATAGATGTTGAAAGCTGCCAACAGTGCCTCACTGAAAAAAACACAGAATATGAAAAAAGGAACGGAGAAATCATAAGTCTAACAAGTTTGAAACCAGGACAACAGGCAACCATCGCCTTTATCAGAGGAGGACGAGGTGCAGTACAACGATTGTGTGATTTGGGGCTGACGCATGGCACCACAGTTTCCCTACTCAGACAAGCACCACTCAACGGCCCTATCGAAATCTGCGTACGAGGATGTAAACTTGTTATCGGGAGGGGGATCGCGCAGAAAATCTACGTCCGCCCTGGTGTTTCAGAATGACTCAAAATATTACGATTGCACTTGCAGGAAATGCAAACGTTGGTAAAAGCGCGATTTTTAATCAACTCACGGGACTATCTCAAGTGATTGGTAATTGGCCGGGAAAAACTGTTGAAAAAGCAGAAGGAACATTAAATCACCATGGGAAAAAAATTACAATTATTGATCTTCCAGGTATTTATTCAATGTCTACCTATTCACAAGAAGAAATCATTGCACGTGAGTACATCGCATTACAACATCCTGATGTCGTCATCAATGTGGTTGACGCAACAGCTCTTGAACGAAATCTTTTCTTTACCTTGCAACTTCTTGAAATGGATATTCCGCTTATCATTTCGTTAAATATTGTTGATCAAGCAAAAAAGAAAGGATTGAATATTAATTCTAAAAAACTTGAACAGCTTCTTGGCGTACCTGTTGTTGAAACAGTTGCACCGAAAGGAATCGGTGTCCATGAGCTGATCGACAAAGCACTCCTTCTTTCATCAAAGCACAAAAAAGGCAATGAACCAAAAGTTCTGTATGGTACTGAAATTGAAAAACGTATTGAAAAGCTCATCCCGTGCATCCAAGAAACGGCAGTTGCATATCATCCAAGATGGACTGCATTAAAACTTCTTGAGGGCGATACAGCCATCATCGAACAATTTAGTAAAACACATCCAGACGTTGTAATCGCAGCAAAAATATTATCTGAAGAGATTACGCAGATTCATAAAGAACCTTGTGCAACGGTTATTGCTGCTGAGCGGTATGCTGTAGCAGGAAAAATCGTTAGAGATGTTGTAACCATTCAAGAACCAACTAAGCCATCTCTTGGCGAACGCCTCGATGCGTTGAGTATGCATAGTGTTGGTGGATATTTTTTAATGTTTAGTATCATGCTTGGTATCCTGTTATTTCTATCGATTTTTGGATCCTGGGTATCTGAACATATTACTACTTTTTTTGAGATGTTAAATCCGCAACACACGGGGTTTTGGGCTGAACTTTTATGGAATGGAGGCATGGTAGGTTTCTATGCATCACTAGCTGTCGCATTTGGTTTTATCCTCCCGTTTTATCTCATTATCGGCGTTCTTGAAGATTCAGGATATCTCCCGAAAATCGCGTATCTCATGGACCGACCGTGCCATTCACTCGGTGTTCATGGAAAGGCATGCATGCCGATGTTAGTCGCACTTGGTTGTAATGTTCCTGCATGTGTTGGATGCCGCATTATGGAGACAAAACGTGACCGTTTTATTGCTATTTTTCTGTCTACCTTGGTTCCTTGTTCAGCTCGAACTGCAGTGATCCTTGGTCTGGTTGGTTCATACGTTGGTGTTCAATGGGCACTTTTGTTGTTTGTTATTGATATCGTGTTGATTTTTGGCATCGGCAAAATCCTGAATCGCCTTATTCCAGGTGCATCGGTTGGTATTATCATGGAGATGCCACCGTATCGGATGCCGCAGGCAACAGTTGTATTGAAGCAGGCGTGGAGTCGTTTTAAACCTTTTTTACTTACAGCGGTTCCGTTGATTATTCTTGGGGGTTTGTGCATTGAGGTGATGCGTCTCACCGGCATCCTTGATGGTATTTCAGGTGCTCTTAGTCCGATCACGGTTGGATGGTTGGGTCTTCCTGTTTTTACTGGTTTTTTACTTATTTTTGGTATCTTGCGAAAGGAGGCGGCGCTTGTTCTTCTCACCACGGTTGCAGGATCACTTGACATACGTTCTGTGATGTCACCAGTTCAGATGATCGTGTTCGCATTTGTCGTGATGGTGTATGTTCCGTGTATTGCAACGATTGCAGCCCTCGTGCGTGAAATCGGATGGAAGAATGCTTTTATAATTACGATAACTGAGATTGGTCTTGCAGTATTTCTAGGCGGGATTCTTTTCCGAGTACTAGGTATATTTCTGTAAAAATGTGCAGTTCACAAGAAACATAAAAAACCTAAAAAATAGGTAAAACTTGTTTTTGGAAAGGCAGCTGAAAAGCGTGTTTTTCCGACAAAACAATAAAAAAACGCATTTTTTGGAATTTTGACGGAAAAATCGATGGTGGGGTTTTATGTTTATCATTTGAGATATTTGAATTGAGGGAAATAAATGGATGTTGTAAACTCCCAAAACAAAATCTACAACGAATTCGGTCTTATTCGTCAGAATATTTTAAAAAAAGTAGTCACAATAAAAAATAATGTTCGTGATGAGTTTATTCATGGTGGCCATCTGCTCTCATTGAATGGACCAACTATGGTTCTTTCAATAATGATTCGTTTTCGTTTGCCTATACGATTTGAGCTTTTTGGGATGATGTATTTCTTCACGTTATGTGTATATAATTTTGATCATTATCGTGATCTTGAAATTGATGCATCTGGAAATAATGCCAGATCAAGTTATTTGAAAAAGCATAAAAATTTGCTTCCATACATGATCGTTTTGTATGGTGGTATATTTACTATGTTACTTACCTTGTTTGGAACATCGGTAAGTATTCTATCCGGTATTGTGTATCTTTTTTTGGCACTGTTATATTCAGTAAAGTTAAAAAGTTTGACAAAAAAAATTACAGGATTTAAGAACTATTATACTTCGTTCTGCGTAGGTTTATTGATTTTTTTATAGCGCTTTTTTATTCATATCCACTTGACTGGTTTATAGTATTGTTTTTCGTTTATATCTTTCTTCATTTCTTTTTAAATACAAGTTTTTGTGATCTGAAGGCTTCATCCCGAAATAGATAATTAAGGAAGAAACATTCATTTTTTCATTGGATGGGACGCGCAAAGAAAAGGATTAATCCAACAGTTGCGAACCATGTGAACCGCAATTTCACCGCCGATTTCAG
>JAWABU010000033.1 GCA_038884455.1 Candidatus Thermoplasmatota archaeon
CCCCACAATGGTCTGATTCTAACATACTGAAACGGCAACGCAATCAATTGAAAAATCTTATTTCAATCCCACAATGGTCTGATTCTAACAACAAAAGATGTGTCGTGTAAAAGATGTGGATATGCAATTTCAATCCCACAATGGTCTGATTCTAACCTTTATCATCTTTCAAAAGAGCTATCTCTGCATCAGAATTTCAATCCCACAATGGTCTGATTCTAACCCAGCGCTTTTTTCCTAATGACAGTGCGTATTCCTAACGCAAAATAAACAATAAATATCATCCTTATATTTAAGATGTGAGGATACTTTTTCGTGGATCTTTATAAAGAGAAGACACCATCAAACATCCACGAAAAAATAGAAATGATTTGAACATCGATGCTTCTTTTTTCCTAAATGATTTCAGAAACATCGACTTTGCTTGTTCCAACTTCGATCATCTCGAGGTATTTATCACTTCGTAAAACATAGATACGAACAGAATCCTCAGATTGATTAATGAGTTCTTGTACAGCATGTTCGACGATAGATAATTCTGATTTTGTCAATTCTCCCTCAAAAACCGAATTTTGAACCCAGTTAAGATACTGTTTCAAAAAAATCCGAACTTTGTTCACCCGATCGACATTCACATCATAGACAACAATAACATACATACTACCACCACATCACAAGCGGTTTATACTTTTGGGTGCCGAGAACGTGTTTCACAAGCTTATAGAGTTCTAAGCGAATGAGACGTTGATATGAAACCTCTCGACCAAGACCTTTATGCTCAATAGTCCGTGATAATCGTTCATGGTACTCTTGCAAAAATTTTTTTCGTCCTGACTCTGAAAGAAGCATATTACCAATGTCTCCAGAAAAATCTGTTTCGTCTAACATATTTTTGTTAATGAGTTTGAAGATCACTCGGTCAACAATGATGGGTTTAAATATTTCAGCGACATCAAGAGACAGTGAAAATCTTCGTTCAAAGGGTTCGTGAAGAAATGATATCGTTGGATTGAGTTGTGTGTTGTATATCTCGGATAACACAGTCGCATACATGAGTGAATTGCCAAAGGAGAGAAGCGTGTTTGTTTTATTGTTTGGTGGTCTTTTCACCCGTTCACCAATCTGAAATTCCGCAGGGAAGATACAGTCCAATGCACTGTAGTAGAAATCCCTGATATGACCCTCAACACTCATAATCTGTGGAATAGTCGTATATCCTGGTAATTGACCAAGTTCGTGTTCGATTTTTTCAATATAACTGGTAAGTGAGTTCGTGTCTTTTGAGTAATAGTTGAGATTTCTCAAAATATTCTTTGCTGCTCCTTCGACAAACAATTTGGCAAGTATGCTTCGTCGTTCTCCATCAAGGTAGTGTTCTGCTTGTTTGATGGTGGCATCACCAGATACCAAGGTTTCACGGGGATACAAACTCCCTTCATAAAACCCATAGCTATTAAAGAAATGAATGGGAACACCGTTCTTTGCAAGATAGGAAACAACACCAGAAGTGAATGACAGGTTTCCATATGCGTAGATTGCATAGATTTTTTGGATGGGGAGTGCTCGTTGTTCTGTTTTATCAATAAAGTATACTGTGTTTTCTTTTCGTCGAAGAACCCCGTCTTTGGTGATATAGTAATTGGTTTTCATTCATTCGCCTCCGAAACAGAATTCATAATAGCTACATTTTTTACAGAGAGGTCTTTTCATAGGAGATGGCATCTGACTGGAAACGAGGGCGAGGATTTCTTGGATGAGTTTTTCCAGCTCACGTTCTTCGCTATCTCCAAGATGAAGGATTTCTTTTTTCTTAAGCAAGGGGTAATCAAGAACGCCGATGGCCGAGACCCCTCGTTGTTTCAGGTAGTAAAGGTAATACAAGAGTTGCCAGCGGTGCGCTACTTCCATTTTCCGTGATTTTTTCACATCATGAATTTCAATCCCATCATGTTTTTTAATGAAATCGACCGCGATCACATCATCGATGATGATGTTTTTCTTTGTTCGTTCATAGCTAGTTTCATGGATATGTTTTCCCATGGAGACTTCATCGCTTTCTTTTTCCATTTGAATATGATGAGAAAACAGCCACAATTTCGTTGTACAGATAAAGTAGTAGTTGATCTGCGTTCCCGTTACTTTTACGTCGGTGTGTGATATCATGGGAGAGGATCATACCAGTATCATTTCCATCGGTTTTAAGGAATCGTATAGAAACTCTCTACTGCTCATGGGGGCTGATTATGTAAGATATCAATGCATGAACGGTGCGGACTTGTCGCAGCAAAGGATATTCTGGCAGGGATGGTCCGAGCAGAGTATGGCTCGTCCATACGTGGTCAACCCTTAAT
The DNA here is from genome assembly GCA_038884455.1 of Candidatus Thermoplasmatota archaeon. NCBI lineage: Archaea > Methanobacteriati > Thermoplasmatota > Thermoplasmatota archaeon. The sequence goes on from JAWABU010000033.1 coordinate 2,352, forward strand.
GAACGTTAAAGATACTAAGAACACAACACATACTATTGATCATAAAAATATCTGGTGATCTGTGAATATCTCATCCTCACATCACGAAGGATGATCGGTAATTATAACAAGAGGAGTTCTCATTGCAGGCTGTGTCTATTTCTGATGGTATCTATGAGAGTTCCTGATTTTACGGGATAGATTCTTTGGTCATTTTTAAGAGTTTGTCCGGTGTTATGACTTCTACTTCTTTTGTATCAAAAGATGCTTGTGTTATGATTGCTTTTCTGCAATCCAAGCGTTCTGTGTTTTTCAGAAACGTAGAAATCTCTGTTTTTTTTACCTGTTTTGCCCATTTCACTTCTCCAGCAAATATGATACGATTTCTCCTGGCGATCAGGATATCGATATCGTACGTATTTGTCATAAAATATCGAAACGTACCGTCAAGCAGTTCCGCCATGAGTTCACCGATGAAGAACTGGATGTGCAGGGGCATTCGTTCTTGGATGATTTCTTTTATTAAAGACGATGGTGTGTTCTCAATGTCATATTTTTCATCGATGTAATAGTACAGATCCATAATTTTGGATTTTACAACATAGTGATATCCCTTCGTATCATGAAGTGGTATTCTCTCGAGAAGATCCATTTCTTCCATGATTTTTACATACGGTCGTACTAACGAAGGATCATTTGCACCGATAAGTTTTTTCGAAAATAACTGGTCACTGACTTCTTTTAATGTGTTTTTTCCACTGGCAATGGACCGTAAGATGCTTTCGTAGACATTGGAGAGAAATCGGTCTTCAGATAGGAACACCTCGCCAATAAGCGCAGGTATGGCACTTCGTGAGTAGTCCAGGATATTCAGAATGGTTTTTTCAGGGTTTGTATCGAGATACCGAAGCGTCCAAGGATCGCGTAGATAGGGAGAAAGCATGAGTGCATGATCCACTGGCATACCTGTTGATAACGTTTGAAAGATGTCTTGTGGAGAAAGCAGGGAGAGACGTATTTCTGAGAGTAGTCCTAAAAGAGGTGATTTTTTTGATGTGAGATCCTTTGCAACATGCATGGAGGACCCTAGGAGGATGAGTTTCCCCTTTGGATATTGCATCTGCAAGGATTCAATAAACTCTGCAGGGAGACGTTGGAATTCATCGACGATTACTGTTTTTTCTTTCGTCAATTCTTTGAGGATGAGTTCTACTACTTGATCGTAGATATCTGTTCTTTCGAACGGGCCTTTGTCGAAGAGAGCACCTCCCCCTCTTTTTACCAAGACATAAAGGTCGTGGTCTGTGAATGTTCGTACGAGAAACGTTTTGCCAACTTTTCGTCTTCCATAGAGGAGGATCCATCCTTTTGCTGCGTTTATTTTTGTGACTTCTTTCCGATGAACCGTTATGGGGGGAATCATGGTTACGGGAATGGTTATTCCTATATAAAAAGGTATGTCTCGGGGGGAAACACATCCACTGCATGAATGGAACTATCAGAAGCACACGCTGAGTAGGGAGTTACACTCTCCAACAATATACCGCCAAAAAAACAAGGAAAGATCAACCGGTTGTTACGGAACTGTTTCCAATCGTCGTTTCTGCATCTGTGTTAACCTCATCTTCTCTTTATAGCGACGTGCTAGCTGAAGCAGGATACCTCGCCGTTCTTGGTCCAGTTCCCTTGTATTTGATCGTTGAGAGTGCAATCTCATCAAGATCCTGGAGAATATCGATTTTATCCCCCGTGGACATCATGTCAACATCACTGAAATCGTCTTGAATACCCTCAAAATAGTGTTCGACTGCTTCCCCAGCAAACTGGAGCACACGCTGCGTATTCGCACCAGATACATCGAATGTATCAGGAAGCACGTGTTCTTTCAAATACTGGAGAAGATCTGCTTGAGACATATCTCACTATTTCCTAATCAGAAGTTTCGTATATTATCCAGTTTTTACCTTCTGTCTTTTTGGAGATAGGAAGTAAATAGAATTTTTTTACGAGAACATCTCGCTTTTTTGAACTATATGGATTTATATCTTTAAACTTTATATTTTTATTAGAATTCAAATCTTTCGTTGGGATTAGAAGTATATTCCTTTCAACTTTTTCTAACATTTTAGTCGGCTCGATACAGTTGGATAAAGGTTCTTCCTCTTGAATTTTTAAACAATAAACTAGAGAATCGGATGTACCTAAGTATCTAACTCGTTTAAGAATATCCTTTAACAATTCTTTATTTTTTTCAGGCACTTCAATAAACATGACAAAAGATTCTGGTAAATGCAGATAACCTCTGATTCCGTATGTAAAACTGAGTTTTGTTGCACATTTTTTACAAAGATGTGCTCCATCTACGTCCCAGAGCCTGTTATTTGTTTTTCCGCACTGACTACAGGTGCCGATTAATTTGGTTTTTATTTTAGGATCAATTTGTTTTAGTCTTTTTATAAGCAGGTTGGATATTGCAATTTTTTTTGGAATTTTTATTTTGATTTTAGCATTTTTTATAAGACCAAAAATTTCCTCTCCAAAATCTAAATCCCTTGTTGTCTCTATGGCCGTAGCTACAATTGCCAATTTAATTGCAGATGGGCCAAGTAATGGAGAGCACAATGCATAAGATGGTGAGGGATAGTCTGGTATTCTATAAGACAACAGACTCCCCACTTCATATTCTGCCTTTAGCCATACCATAATTCTCACTTAATAGCGTCTCTCAATTGGAGTTTGTAAGGCGTATACTTCATTAGGTCCCTTATTTTGGCAGTAAATTGTTGTAAATTGTCAAATTTTTTAGCCTCAAATGTATTATTTCCAATATCGGTGCAGATTTCCTCTAATTGAGTTATATAATCATCTTTCAGAGGACTGATTACTGGTGCAGGATAATTTATTTTGGAAACTACAATGACTCCTTTGAAATCTTCAGTGTGGGGTAGTCGTGTTGTGGTCATCGCACCTTCAATTCTTAGAAACATCGCCTGATAAGCTTTAAGTGCAAGTTCGTATCTTGATCTCCTTACCTCTTCATCTATATCATACTGCAAATTTACATTATTTAATCCGATTTTCCAAGGTTGAAAGACAGAAATTATGGCGTAAATCCCTGATCTCGTTGGTCTGTGGTAAACCATTTGAGCTGTTTTAACAGGTAGATGCTCTTCACAATACCACTTCTTATCGATTTTGTATAACTTGCTTTCATCTTGTTGGGTTATGCATTCTTTTATAGAACATTTCTCGTTGTCCCATTTGTTTTCTTCTTTCTCCTCATCTATTTGTAAAAATTGTTCGTGGACTGAATGCCTTGCATGAGTATGTATGTCTTTGTGAATTGGATGGATGCCGAGAGCCCAACCGAATTCTATAAGAGATGGTCTTGCGACAGTCGGTTTTTGAACCAGAAAACCATGAATATCACAGAGTTCGCAGTTAAGGGCTTCTTTTATTGCGCCATCGGGACTTTTTTGATCTCTTACGTTTTGATTTCCATCGGCTCTTTCAGGTTTACACTGTCGACATGCCTCACAAAAATTCTCTTTAGAGCTTTCGAGCGCCCACATCTTTTCAGTGTGCATGTGCTTGAGCATTTCTCCAGATATTCCATCTGTTTTTGTACCGTCTGCTAACACTACGACTCGGGGTTCTGTTACGTTACCTACCGTTCCCTCATTATTTAGAGAGTGAAGGTTCCACGTAGCTCTTCCTAAAATTGCTAATTCATATATTACTTTATTTGTCATTTTTCTCCATCTCCTCAATTTCATCCGATTTTGAAGATTTGACCAGAGCATGTGCTATAATAGCTGCTCTTACAGGTTTTACTCCATATTGTTTTGCCAAATTCATTATTTCCTCAAGGCTTTTACATTCTGGTCTCTTTATATGATACTTACTTGCATATGTTTCAAATCTTCTTAAAAATCGTTTTATTGTTTCGCCAAATTCTTCCGATGTCTCAACATAATCCAACTCAACCAGAGATGCATAATCTCTATTTCGTTCATCTCTTATTGCTTTTCGAAGTGCTGAACCAAAATCTTTAACACCTTCGTTTGAAAAAATCTCGCTTAAATTTATTTCAGATATATTTCATCACCTCTGCCAACATTTTTTCTTCATACAATTTTATTTTTATATCCTTTGATATGTGAAATCGTAGATGGATTTTAAGGTAGCGCTCTAATGTTACCATGGAAGGATGTGTGATAAATTCAGACAAGTAAATCGCCATATCTTCATACCCTTTAATATTAGCTACTCTGAATAGATCAATCCATATGTCGAAAATTTCTCCAGCGTTATCAGAATGACTCAGATTATTGAGAAACTCCAAAGGATAAATTCCCCCACCAAATGGCTTCATTTGTTGTCCGGTTCCTGCCATTACACTATATATTAGTGATGAAAATTTTGGTGTGAACAACCGGCTGCTTTTCTGAATATCATATGTTTTTTTTGCTATATGTACAGCAGTATTTGTAAGTGTAGCCAACACACCTGCTTTACTTCCTCTTGCGATTTCATTTATTTTGTTTTTAAGATCTTTGATATCTCCCATTCCACCGATATTCACGCCTTCTTTTCCGGGATGCAACATAATAGAGACTTTTTTGAAGTCGTTTCCTTTTCCGCTCCATTTCCATATGGTAAAGTGCAGGTGTCCTATCGTCGATAAAACAAAATCTTCTCTAGGAACCCATAATTGTTTTCCTTTACTGTAACTGCTCAGTCTAATATCCTCTCTCAAGCCTTTTGCACCGCCTATCTCTAATGACTGCAATAATGTTTCACCATTTCCTTTAGAATTTAGAAATTGTGGTTCGTTCAGGTTTTGATATTTTTTGAATATTGCCTGAAGATTCTCTTCTTTTGAAAAAAATTCGATAATTTCTTTTATTTTTTTCTCCCGCCGCGACGTCCCCTTCAAAGTTAAAAATACGCTATCCCAATCTAAGTCAGTACCTGTTAAAATAGATAATTTTCCAATATTCCTTATATCAGATGTTTTTCTTGTCTCGACGAAGAAATAATGCCCAAAATCTCTTACTATAGATTCACTACTACTGAGAATATTTGTAATATAACCTAATCCATACGCTCTGCTGAGATCATACATTGGCATTCCTGATTTAGGTACATAATACTGCATTTATTCCACCTTGTGTAGCAGCCCAATCAGACAATCTAAGTATTTTTGAAATAAAGCAATAGAATTTGTAGGGAATAATATTTTCTTCCTGCGATATATCTATGAATGGAACCTCTAATTCTCCATTATTTTTGCTAGATGCGATTATTCGTTTTTGTAGATCAACATCTGAAACATCTGGCAAAACGTTAATTATTGTTTCACCCCAATTTTTCACGAAATCGTAATTCATGTATTCTGTTGCTCGCAGAGAATGATGATGGGCAATAGCCAAATAAAAAGGTATTCCTATTTGTTTGCCCCAATTAGCAAAAACTTTACTAAGTGATACTGCTGAGACAGTTGCATGAGGTATTCCAATTTGTGTTATATCTGTCTTGTTGGAGTGAGCAAGGGGGGTTATATCATCCCAACCTACTTTTTCCTGCCACCTAATATTTAGTTTTCCTATGTCATGAAGAGTTACTGCAACTCTTATTTTATTGATCAAATCTCTTTGAGTCAGATCAAAAGCATTAGCGAATTTATCGATTACGAAACTGAATCTTGGAAGGAAATAATTGTCAAGGACATTTAACGTCTTTCTTGCGTGTTCAGACCAAGATTCTTTTTTTGTGTAAAAATATTTAATTCTTTCTTCCATTATTTTTCCTTCAATTTTATTAAATTGACAGCCACCTTTATGCAGCAAGGTAAGGCCACTACGTGAGTCGTATTTTGCCCCTTTAGTTGATACGATATACATATGGAATGGCATGATCTCTGAGCAATTAGTGATTGGTGTGAGAATATATTTAATTTCGTAATCATCTATAACATTACTCTCTTCTATTTTTAGTACCTTTATGTCATTCTCCAATAGTCTCTTTGTGCAGGACTGGAATACCCAAACATTCAGATTGATCTTTTCTAGTTTGATCACGTCATCCTTCAGATTTTCTGGGTTATCGTGAATACTTACACTGCAAGTGTACGCTTCTCTAACTGATTGCTCAGCGAGATTCTTATTGCCTTCATATGCTGCGCGTGCCAAAGTGCCCAATACCGCATATCTTTTTGCTTCGGTTAAGATGGAAGTATAATATCTAGTAAGGATATCGTTGATGAGTTTACGCTCTAAATCCCATGTTAGTGTTTCTCCTTTGTGCTTAATAAGTTCTTTTTTTGTATGATCTATGATTTCTTTCAATTCATTGGTTCTATAAGGACCATAACTATCCATATTAAATACTATAAAATTACCATTTCCACCCCATCTCGCGCATCTTCCTGCTCTTTGGATTAAAGAATCTATAGGAGCCAATTCAGTCAGTATTGTGTTAGCAGATATGTTTATACCGACTTCAACGACTTGTGTAGATATTAGAATTACATGTTCTTTATTTCCTCTCGAGAAGAGATCTGATATTTCTCTCTCTATCTGATTTCTATCTTCATCTAAGAATCTGGAGTGCACTAGTATAAGTTTTGCATCGGCAATTTCCTCGCGTAATATCCTATCTTCATAGTTTTTATGTAAATCGATAAACAGAGTTTGAGCTTTGTCTACTGTGTTACAGATAACTATGAGTTTTCTATCATTGAGGGAATTGTAAGTTCTAATCATTGTATCAGGAGTTATTCTTTCAGATTCATTCAGTCGTACATGTAAAATTACTTCTCTATTTTTTCTCGATTTTATTTGATCTTCATTTTTAACTTCCATCTTTGTCACTTTGTCATAGTTTGGTTTTATAATATTGGTCTCTATTTTTTCTACTAATGCCGATGGAAGAGTAGCAGACATTATACATACTGGCATCTTTAATTTGGATGAATGGTCTATTAAGGTAATAGCCGTCTGCAGCCCTCTGTTTGGGTCGAACGTATGTATTTCATCGAAAACTAAGAAAGCAGAGGAGACTCCTCCAGCAAATATATTTCCTCTCCTTATCGGAGCATTCAAAGGGGTACATATATAAGCACCTACCGTCTGGTCTATAGTAGTAACAATTATATCTTCATCAAACAGAAGACTTTCTACTCTTTTACCATGATGAACTGCTACAGATTGATTTTTAAAGGCAGCATATTTTAGTGCCCTATCAGACAAATTTTCTATCAATGTTCTGGTAGGTAGCGAGTAAACCATTTGGGAAGGTAATTTGTCATTCTTTGACAAAATAAAAGGGACTAAAGCAATTTCACTTTTCCCAGATCCTGTTGGGGCAGTTATTACAATAGAATTACCTGCAACAATCGATTCAAGACATTCTTTTTGGAAATCATATGGTTGGTATCCCGTAATTCTTTCAAAAAAACGTATATGCTCCATATCGCTCTCTTTATATCAATTGTATTTTCTCTATTTTTGTAGTATCCCTGAGCCACTGCAACGCTTCCTCATCCCAGAATCTACCGAAACACCGCCAGTACTCATACGCCTCGTCCCAACCACCGACCGTGATATACCCAGGCATATCACTTTTTGGTGGTTTATGATTCTTTTTTAACAATTCTTTCGCTATCTTTGGTGAATATTTCACAGCTTCTAATAATTTTCGCTTCGCCTGATCATACCTCCCAAGACGAAACAATGCTAAGGGAAACCCGTATAAGACCCCAGGTAAACCATCACCAGGATATTTCCTCCCTAACAAAACAGCTTTCTGATACTGCTGCGTCTCCAAATACCGACCCATGAGCAGCTCACGCACCCCTTGGTTATCATCTGGGTTATACGACAAGAGTTCCTCAAGCAAACACGTCGCTCTGCCTGCATCACCAGCATCGTGCACCGCCAGTGCAAGACCATGAAGACACCGCAGAAACGGACGGTTCTCCAGCCATCCCCACTCAAGACGATCACCAGGAGCAAACGTTTTTGGAAACGCCTGTCGACCAATCGCAACACCCTGTTCCCACAGCTGCAACGCCTCTGTCTTCTTTCCTTGTTCATCAAGAATGATCGCGAGATGATGCAATGCATCAATATGCAACGGTGCTTTCCGCAGCACATCACGGAACAACTGCTCCGCCCTCCCAACAGCTCCTTGTTCAAGGAACTCACACCCGTCATCAAAGGAATCATACACATCATCAAACTCCAGTGGTTCAAGAAACATCCATTCATGATCACCGACTGATTTCATCAACCATTGCCCCCGCCGTCCCTCACGTTTCTGTCTCCGAGAACCAAGAAGAAAATTCACCATCTCCACGATAGGGAGATCAGCACCATCTTTATTGTTGTTCACTCTTTTTTTCTTTGATTGCTTTTTCATCCTTCAGATTCCTCCGTGTTTCAACAACATCTACACATCCAAACCCCATCGCATTCTTCTCACCAAAACCTGCATCATACGCAAACCGAAGCAACTCTGTGCTTGCATCAACGGTAAACGTCATCAACGAGCAGCGCCTGGGCGTCGCACCCAGACCACCACCGATCACAATCCGTTTCGGTTTCCAAGACTGAACAGAAAGAATCTCAAAATGATCACACCGTGGTTTCTCCCTATAAAACTCAATGTACCGTTCCACCAGATTTTGATGCATATTCTCATGAAATTTCCCATCAGTAGGATACAAATCCCATTCAACCAACATGCCGTTCTTTTCGCGTTGCGTCTTGAGAAAAATCGGACTCAACGTCTTAAAAACACAGGGACTCCGAAACTCTTTATCCTGTAAAATCTCAATTCCAGTCACCACAAAATATGCCCCGTACAACTGAAACTCTGGTTCCTGCAACAACCCTTCAGCAAAACTTCGTACAAACTCAACATCAGGGGACGACAGAAAGAAATAGGCATCACTGAACTGCAAACCACCCTTTGCCTTCCTCCGTCTGGGAAAAACAAAATTCGAAAACGTATACAACTTAAACCCATCGGTTGCATGCGACGCATTCGCTAACCGTATGTTCCCAACAGCAAGCTTCCGATACAACATCGATGCCAACGCATATTGATAATCAAAGGGAAGGATACCGGACGTGGTTTTGTGAACTTGAATTTTTGCTCGCATATATCACAAATCCTTTGCGTAGATATATCAAACGAAAGGAGTATTCTATTTAAAAGCGTTCATGAAGAAACCGGGCAGAGTGGAATCTCTGCTGCGAAGCGATGGAATCGTTTCAAAGCATCACGTTTTTGATGTTCGCTGATGCGTGCTTGTCGAACAGCCTCATGGATCATATCAATTGACTGTTGATAGGTAGGCTGATCAACAGGAAATGGAACACCATCTTTACCACCATGAGCAAAGGTATATCGAATTGGGTCTTTCCATGATGGAGGTTCGCCGTAGATCAAATCAGCGATTAAGGCAAGCGCCCGAACCGTTGCTGGTCCGACACCAGGTAGAGCGATGAGTTCTTCATAGTTGTGCGGGTGAACATCGTAGATTTCTTGCATCAGCTGCCAATTAATATTGCGTGGCATATGTAAATATTCTATAGATGTTTTATTATGCTTTGGGGACGTCCAGTCATCAAGGGTTCGCTGATGAGCAGGTCGCAGTAGTTCTGCCCAATCGTGTTTGAGATGAGAGGGATGATCATTGACGAGATCAACAGAAATTTTTTGTGTCGAGATACTCTGTGATGCAGTCATGTCGAGCACCCCCAGTTGTGTCTGATCCCCCACGATAGCGGTATGCGGTTCGCAGATGAACTTGGTAACATTTTCAGACAACCAGTGGTATCGTCGCGCATATGCATGGTCGTTATTGAGTCCCTGCTGGATAACTGCCCACCTGCCGGTTTCTGAAAAAATTATCACGTGATGATACAACTTGTAGCCATCTTGAACAGCACTGCTGTCAACCTTTGCAGACATCCGACTTGCATACTGGATCTGCTGAAGTGTTTGTGTGGAAAGCGCATAGCGCTCTGCGAGACGTTCAATATCATTGAGGGTATTTCGTGATGCTGTTCCTTTGCCACCAGCAACTCCCAGTCCGAGATTTTCTTTGTTCAATGCTTCTTTCAACGCACCACAGGTAACTGTTGTTGTTCCGCTTGAATGCCAATCAAACCCAAGAACACAGGAGAATGCTTGGAACCAAAAAGGATCAGAGAGACGTCGGAGTACTTCATCAATACCATATTCATAGATGAGCATTTCAAGAATACCCTGGGATAAGGTAACCATTTTTTGAAATAACCATCGAGGTGCCTTCCCTGGATGGAGTGGAAGATGTGCGATGCCGGTTTGTACCATTCAAAGAAGGTGAAACTATAATGAATGATTTTAAATGTTTGATAGGATCATTGAAACTATTCACAAAAGCTCCATATTCGAATACATAGGTTTTTTTAGGAGAACTGTATTTAAGATGCATCGGCAACATCAGTCGTCAACCAACAGTATGGTGGATATATGGAACAGCCAGAGTTTTCAACATATATGAACCGGTTCAACCAGCAACTTCAAAAATATTTTCCCAGAAGTCATGAATGGACGCCGGTTGATGATGCACTGTTCAAACCTCTTGATTTGTTCCGCATACCGATCAAAGAAGCACACGAACTCCAACTTGCTGCACTCAAATACACCTTCTACCATCACTATACGAATAATCCGATGTATCAAAAATTCTGCAAAGAACATACCATTGCACCATCTGATATTAAAACATCTGATGATTTGGTGAAAATCCCGCTGATCCCTGATAAATTCTTCAAAGATTACCCATCAGGTCGTGATTTTGCAACCTGGCTTGGAAACATCTACACCGGCGATCTACCGAAAATTCGAATCACCCAGCAAGAACCAACCTTTGACGAGGTGATTAATGCCTTCAATGCTGCAGGGATGGCTGTTGCGTACAGCAGCGGCACCAGCGGCAGGCACACCTTTATCCCTCGTGATCAACGTACCTTTAACCTTTCAGAGTATGCAATTGCAAAATCAATCATCACCATGGTATATCCACTCTGGGATCCATCCATGTCTGGGTATGTACTCATGCCAAATCCGCTGAAAACCAATGTGTATGCAGGTAAGGTTTGTTCTGTGTATTTTGATGCAATTAAAGAAGTTCGAGTTGCTATTGACCGTGAGATCACCACGGAACTTATTCAGATGACGATGACGGGTAAAAAAGGATTAAAAGCAGCAGTAGTTGCCCGGATGGTACGGCGAGCAACGAAAAAGATGATTGCTGAGATCATCGCATGGTTGGAACATCATGCACAAACTCGTGAAAAAATTGCGTTAGTTGGTGCACCGTTTATTCTGTCACAAGTGATGGAAAAACTTGAAACAGAAGGAAAACGTTTTGAGTTTGGCGAACGTGCAGGCGTTGGAACTGGTGGCGGGTGGAAGTTGTATGAGGATCGACGTATCCCTGTGGTCGAGTTCAGACAACAGGTTGAGAAGATTCTTGGAATCCCTGATCATCTCTGCCTTGATGTGTACGGCATGGTTGAGGGAAACGGCTGGATGGTTCACTGCCCTGAAGGACATTATCTTCATGCACCCTATTCATATTACAAACCAATGGTGGTTGATGAAGAAAATAAGCCAGTTGGGTTTGGTGAATGGGGACGTTTTGCATTCCTTGATGCTGCAGCACTCAGTTATCCAGGGTTCATAGTAACCGGCGATAAGGTTCGTCTTCTTGAACACTGTCCGGTTTGTGATCGACCTGGACCGGTGCTTGACCCTGAAATCAAACGAATACGCGGTGAAGAGATCCGCGGGTGCGCTGAAGAAGTTCGCCGTATGCTTGCTCCCGACTAACCAGGAGGGTACGAAACGTATGATGACGCCTTGGATGATGAAACAACGGGAATATATCCCACCGTTGATTATGGTACAGTTGAATTTGAAAGGACTGTTTTCACTTTCAAAAATATTACTGAAGAATATCAAACAGATTCAACAACTCCAACAACAGGCAAAGCATAACGTATACCATCGACCGAAACCGAACTACACAATTCCTTCATTTACCTCTGAAATGAAAATCATGAAAAAAACTGAAAAATATCTCCGTCCAACCTTGTTTTGTAATTGCGAAGCACCTGAGGTTGTTGCTCTTGCCTACCACCTTGGTGCCTATAAAAAATCTGACCGAGAATTTGCTACTGCTGCATTTGAGTTTGCAAAACGAGAAATCATTCTTGAGATTCATCCGCTTGACGATGTTGTGCAGGTGTTACAGCGAGGAACCGGGACCTGCATTCATAAAATCTCAGTCTTTATCGCTCTGTGTCGCGCTGCAGGCATCCCAGCTCGGTATAAGTTTTATGCGTTGACGATTCTTGACAACTGGCTAGGTCCATCATTTGAACGGGCACCGCTCATGCGTCAATGGTACGACGCGATGGGGTTTTTCATGATGCATGGACAAGGAGAAGTGTTGATTGATGGAAAATGGATTCCTGCTGATGTTGGAGCTGAACCTGCCCGGCAAGCTGCAGCAGGGTTACCGATTACAAAACTTGGTGAAGAGTCGATTGGGTTGTGGTTGTTTCCGCTTCCCGGTACGATTATGAGTCGAGAGTCGATCCCCCTAGGTCTTGGTCTTGCATCTCAGGTATTGATGCGGCGGGTGGTTCCCAATTCAGTTGCTGGGATTAACATTGGTATCCTTGAGCAGATCGAACAAGGGAAAAAAATCATTGCAGATGCTGGTGGAGAACAGGCCTATGATGAAATGGCACGGAAGAAACGACGGCTTCGTGACCCAACTGTCCATCTGGAGAAGAAAAACGGAATTCTGTTTGGAGATGAATAAACAATGAGTGAAAAAAATATATCGTATGAGATGTCTCGAGGACGACGCTATGTGATCTTTATTGTTTTTTTGATGGCACTCGTCGCCATTATGGATCAGTATTTGTCGTTTATTGAAGCAACTATAATCCCTGATATTACCCATGAATACGGGGTTTCTGCCTCTGAATTTTCCTGGTGGGAGGCAATCTATTTTATTCCAACGTTTTTTATTTTTTTACTCAACGGGTTAACTGACATTATTGGAAGAAAATATGCGATATTGATTCTGATTTTACTGATGGGTTTTTCTTCACTTGCTGTTGTGGTTGCAACTCCTTCGTTTCATCTGTTTATGGTATGTCTTGGGATCATTACGTTTACCACGGTTTCAAATATGTGGACGATTCCAGTCAGTGAAGAAGCACCTGCTGAGAAACGAGCAAAAATGGTTGCTATCGTTTACGCAGTCAGTTTGATTCCGTTTGCTGCGATTTTACCGATTATGATCAATCGTCTCGGCCTTGGTTGGAAATGGATGTATGGAGTTATGTTCCTTTTCATGATCCCGGTCGTGATCTTATGGTTTTTTATGAAGGAAACGTATCGTTTTGAACAGGTACGAGAAGAACGCAGAAAAGGTATCAGAAAGAAACACCTCTATGGTTTAGGGATTATCAACAGAGCTGATGTGAAGTATATTGGTTTTTCAGCGGTTATTTGGATGTGTTGGCTGGTCATTTCCCTCATCGGAGGAAAGTGGATTGGATACTACTTCCGGGAGATCCATGGATACTCGGTTGAATCATGGTCAATGATTTTCCTTGGAATTCTGCTTTTAATGCTGGTCGGTAGTCTTGCCGGCGGATGGACGATGGATCGAATCGGACGGAAAAAAGGATTGCTGATCGGATGTAGCGGCCTTGGTTTGTTCATGGGGTTACTTGGATTTGTTCCTATAACGATTGCGCAGATTGTTGCGCCGGTGACTGGTTTCTTTATGGGATTTTCGTACATCTGGATTATCGTGTATATCCCTGAGATTTTCCCAACAGATCGACGGGGTGCCTGCATGGGATGGACGACGACGATCGCTCGGGTTTCGTATGTTGCTGGACCGATGTTTGCCGCCGTGTTGTTAACCATGTTTCCTACGATGGATTACTTTTGGATCTGCGCAGGGCTGGTCATGATCATTCCGATTGTCTTGGTTTTTGTATTTCATCCGTATGAAACGAAAACTAAAGAGCTTGAACGCATCGAAGTGGAACGAGTACACGGTTAATCTTTCAGATAATCGGACAAGAGATGCACCATAAATTATTTATAATATAATTGATAAGTATAATAGTACGTGAATAATTATGGTGCTTGTTCTTCAACGTAAAGATCAAACAAGTATTGTCTGCCGACCGGCGATCAACAAACGTTCTGTTTTCATGAATAAAGGAAAAACACTGCAGATGATGATTGCTGTGGGCGCAATTATAACCGGTATTTTACTCATCATCCATTAGAAACTAGTGCATACGACCCCGATATCATTTGAGCATACAAGTACTTGAAGCAGTGGCTGCTCACCAAATCATTGTAGGTATTACGTTGTACATATTTTTATACCTTCTTTTTTTCTGACGAAACCTATATAAAACAGGAATGACTAATAGTAACATAGTGACAGAGTATCAAGGATTTCTGAGACGATGATTAGCATTAAAATGTACCGGCAGGGCGAGGATCTTGTCATTGGCGCCTGTGACGAGGAACTCCTAGGAAAAAAATTCACAAAAGGAAAACTCCAAATCGACTGCTCGCGGCAATTTTATGATGGAGATCGAGTTTCAATCAAGGCTTTTGAAAAAATCATCACAGATGCAACAATTGCAAATTTAGTTGGCAAGAAAACCGTGTCTAGTGCAGTGAAACTTGGTTTAATTGATCCCCAGTGTATTCTAACCATCAAGGGTGTTCCTCATGCCCAAATGATTCGAATGCTATAACTTCCTTTTTATCCCAGTATCTCAGCAGCAAATAGCAGATTTTGTGCAGATGGAATGACTGCAGATTCAAGAGAAAAGCTGGCTTGTCAAATCTTTACAACGAATTAGAATACGACCAGAAGCACATATAACAAAACTTGTAGGTGATCCTGGATATAAATTACGCGTGGGCGATTATAGAGTTATTTTAGAAATTGAAAAAGAAAAACTAGTCATTCTTGTTTTAATCATCGGTCATAGAAAAAACATTTATGGAAACATGTAAGGTGCTGGGTGTAGGCCGTAAGCCTCTTTCTGTTTTTCATTTGTTTTTTAACATCTCAATTTTTTTCACCATGTTATCATAATGAGTGCCCATCCAATATATTTTACAACATTTTGGACATAGGTGAAAGCAGGTATGTTTTTTGAAAATAGAATCAGGAACTTTTCCTATCACTTGTTGTTTGTCGATCGGTTGAAGAATCGAATTACACAACACACACCTAGTGAGTACATACTGCTGATCATATGGTAGTCTTTGAAGAACTGTCTGTAATTGTGCATCAACGTTTGTAGTCGGAAGAAATACTGAAGGATGATGATATTTTTGTGCCTTCTGATAAAGGAGTTTGTCTCGAGTAATAAGCAATCGTTGTTCTTTGAGTGCAGTATCAAGTAACGATTCATCAGAGATGGTTTCTGAGATATAGATGGTATCAAAACCTAAAATCCGAAGCCATGTCGCAAGCGACCCGAGCATTTGATCACAGATAATCTTCATACTCTCATGCAAATGTATAGTGCACTAGTATCCCAGGTCCTAACGTTTTTACTGATTGAAGTTTTAAAACAACAGCTTCCTGATGCTGAGTTATTCCTGCTCCGTGCACAAGGGTCGGTGTTTTTTTCCCCCCGACAACAAGAGGTGCGATGTAGACATACATGTCATCCATAAATCTATGATTCAGGAAACTCCAAATCACTGTTCCGCCGCCTTCAACTAAGAGTTTGTGTATCCCCCGATCTACCAAAATCTGCAGCAGATACGCAAGATCAACATTCCCTTCAACATCAGCAGGGCAGCCAACGACGTCGACGTGTTTTCCTGGGAATTTTTTTTCATATCCTTTGGTGGTAACAATCATGGTAGGAGCAGCATCGTTAAGGACGAGGGCAGTCGATGGTATTCTACAGGTACTATCAAGAATAACTCTGAGGGGTTGCCGAGGGTTTTTCACATAGGTTTCTTTCACGGTGAGTTTCGGATCGTCGGTGAGAACGGTGTTAATCCCGACAAGAACTGCGTCGCAACTATGTCGAAGTTCATACATACGTTTGAGGTCTTCTTCGCAGGAGAGCCGTAGCTGTTTCCCATTCGGTAGTGCGGTTTTTCCATCAGCAGACATCGCACAATTAATGATAATGTAGGGTCGTTGCATAATTCAACTCACTGTGGATATTGTGGACAATCTTTTTTCTGTTCAGGGCAGATGTTTTTGGTTTTACACATCGGACCTGCATGTTGGAAAATTGTTGGTGCGACTTTTTTAACCTCGGCAAGCATTTTTTGTGCAAGTTGTCTGATTTCCCATTGTGCATGCTGACAGCATCGAAGTTCAAAAAAATGTAACAGTGACCGCGCATTCATCGTCACAATGATATTGGTACAAGCAGCATTCGGTAGAACATATCTGCTATCCTCAGCAGGTATGCCAAGTGTAAGGAGTTTATTGTACTCATCCCAGATGCGTTGCATAGTTTCTTCATATGCTTTTTTCATTTTTTTATTTCGGGCGATCGTCGGTGGAATAACATAGTTTGGCTCTTTCAGATTAACGTATCGCTGGCTTTGCTGTGCATAGCTTGCAATACGATGTCGTACAAGCTGATGGGTAAGTGACCGACTGACATCGCTGATTGCAAATGTAAAATACGTATGTTCAACAACGCTCGTATGACCTAGGTGCATCACTTGTTCTAACACCGGTAATAATTCTTTTACTGAAAGTTTTTCAAGTTCTTCGGGCTTGATTTTACTATGGGTAAGTTTTGCTGCCAGTGCCGGTATTTTTTCAGGGTTTGGTGTAAAACTGATGAGTTTAACATTCATATGTCATCTCCAAGACAGGGGCAATTGACTGTAGCCGTTTAAGGATTGTGCTCAGTCCTGTATCCTATAAGAAATCTTGTGAGAGCGATCTGAGGCTACATCCCGAAATGAATCCATAAATTCAGCATAACGTCTCATTTTGCTGTGAGAATCACGCACAGCAAACAGAAAAAATCATAATTCAACAAGCTTTTTTACAGATTTTTTCAACAAAACCAT
>JAWABU010000034.1 GCA_038884455.1 Candidatus Thermoplasmatota archaeon
TTTTTCTCTCACCCACCTTTGTCATTGCTTACCTTGTTTTCCTTGACGGTTAGAAGTGGAAAAATACTAAAATAGTCAGAGTGGTTTCATGCTTGGAAGAAGATATGATTAAACTTGATGCTAAAGATCGGAAAATACTCTACGAACTTGACCTAGATGCCAGACAATCATTAAATCAAATTGGAAAAAAAGTAGGACTCAAAAAAGATGTCGTCAGTTACCGAATACAACGCATGCAAGACGAAGGCATCATCAAAAACTTCTGGACGGCAATCAACACCTTCAAACTCGGATACAACGTATACCGAATTTATATCAATTTTCAATACGTTACAACAGATAAAAAAAATGAAATCATCCAGCATTTCGTGAACTATAAAAACTCATGGGCAGTACTTTCGGTTAAAGGAGAAATTGATTTAGATGTTGTTGTATGGGTTAATGATATTTATGAGTTTTATCAGTTCTGGGAAAAAACAGTAGAACTATACGGTGAGTATTTTGCTAATTCAGCTATTTCGATTTTAGTATATGTTAACTCATATAAAAAATCGTTTTTATTACTTGATGAACAAGATACATCCAACAGACTTATGTATCAAGTAGCCTGTGGTGGAAAACCTGTTGAAATCGATGAAATCGATTACAATATTTTAAACGAACTTGCAGTAAACGCACGCATACCAATAATCGAACTTTCAGAAAAAATAGGCTGCTCCTCACAAACCATCAATTACCGAATACAAAACCTCACAAAAAACGGCATCATCCAAGCATTCCGCATCAACATCGACATATCAAAATTAAACCTAGAAAAATTCGCAGTTGACATCTATCTTAAAGATCTGAAACATAAACACGCAATAATCGAATATCTAAAAAACCTACCATCATTAGAATATATTGATATCGCTCTAGGATGGGCGGATTTACAACTAGAATTAATTGTTCAAAATGCAAACATCTTAACACAAATTATGGATCAAATAGCTACACAATTTCCAAATGCGATCAAAAAACAGAATCTTATGATTGATACATGTCATCATAAAGAACGTTGGCTGCCTGATTTTTTTTAAAATAATTCTTTTTACTAATTGTCCTGCGTAATATCAGAACGCAGGTCGGACTGCATATGACAAAACACCAATTGCAATGATGGCCGTTGATATTGCTACTTCCTTTGCACCTAAAACATTCATTTTTCTCTCACCCACCTTTTATTGATATATTTTATCATGATATACTTTCTCTTGCATACTTTATATAGTTTTCGAGGTAAAATACCAAAATGAAAAAGAGCACCATCAGGAGAAAAACATACCATTTACAGAACAAAAAAAACTATATTATTCTGGGTTAATAAAGACGTATCGTATATCCCTCTTTTTGAAGGTATCTTTGTGGAACAATCCGCAGTACAACCCACGGTTTCAACAAATCGCTCCAGGAAGTATCTCATCTATCTTGTCGTGTTTATGGCTCTTGTTGCACTCATGGATCAGTATCTTTCGTTTATCGAAACCACAGCTATACCCTATGTACTGCAAGAATACCAGGTAACTGATAGTGAATACTCCTGGTGGAAAACCATCTATTTTCTCCCAACTCTGCTCATCTTTCTGTTAAACGGATTAAATGACCTGATCGGCAGGAAAAAATCAATCCTTATTCTTATCCTGATCCTTGGTGTATCCGCTCTTGGTATGGTGTATGCAACCCCAAGTTTTCATCTGTTCATGGTTTTCTTAGCATTCATCACCTTTGCCGCTGTTTCAAACATGTGGACAATTCCAATCAGTGAAGAAGCACCTAAGGAACAACGAGCAAAACTCGCATCAATTGTGTATTTCATCAGCATGATACCAATCCAAGCAGTCATACCACCTCTTCTCATGCGTCTTGGTCTGCATTGGAAATGGATGTATGGTTTCATGTTCATCTATATGCTCCCGGTTCTTATCATGTGGTTATTTATGAAGGAAACCAAGCGTTTTGAACTCATCAAAGAACAACGAAAACAAGGTTTACCGCAGAAAGCAGGTTTTGGTTTTCATCAGCTTACTCGCAGAGATCTCAAGTACATTGTTTTCTCATCGGTTATCTGGATGTGCGGTCTGATTGTTTCTATGCTTCTCGTCTGGTCAGGGCATTTCTTCAGAGACATCCATGGTTTTTCTCTGGATGAATGGTCATTAGTCCTGTTTGGTGGGTTAACCATGATGATGATTGGCGGTCTGCTTGGAGGATGGCTCATGGATAAAATCGGTAGAAAACAAGGATTACTCATCGGCAGTGTCGGCCTTAGCATCTGCATGGGTTTTATTGGTATCATACCACTGTTTGTAGCAATTCTGTTTATGATGGGGGCTGGTTTTTGTATCGGGTTTTCGTATGTCTGGATCATTGTGTATATCCCTGAGATTTTCCCAACCCAGCGGCGAGGAATCTGCATGGGATGGACAACTGCACTTGCACGTATCTCATATATTATCGGTCCTGCTCTCGCAGCTATTCTTCTCAGTATTTCTCCAGGCATGGAGCTTTTCTGGGGGTGCTGCAGGTTTAATATCACTGATTCCTGTTGTTCTGGTTGTGTTCTTTCATCCTTATGAAACCAAACAGCAGGAACTTGAAACCATAGAAACAGCACGTTGAAAAAAATCATTAAATTATGCGATAGCATACGATTGAATCAAGTTTTTTTGAGAACCATAGGCTTTATGAAAGAGTTATGGTTTGCAGGCTGTTATGAGACATCTTTCTGTTGGTATTTTTCATGATGAAAACCTTGGTCGAGAACTTGGCAAAAAAGGAACTGAAAGCGATATTGTGTTGTGTCATAAAAAAACACAGGATTGCATCTATACATTTATGCATCCTGTTGGTGATAAGCTTTCATCGAAAACCCAGATTATTCAAAGTATTGATGCAGCAATTATTGTGTGTTCAACGCTTTCTGCAGAGGTTGGAGAAACAATTCTCCTGCTTGATGCAGTAGGTATCAACAAAGGTTTAATCGTGGTTCCTGCGTTTTCAGATACAACTCAGATGAAACGGTTACTACAAGATACCAGCCTTGCAGGTTTTCCGATTGTTGAACGAAATCTTCATACAATCATGGGGTTGCTTGAGCAGATCAACCCAGAGCGAGACAATACTAGTCCACCAATTGTGGTAATTGATCATGCATTTACTGTTAAGGGTGTTGGTGAAATTATTCTTGGATTTGTAAAAAAAGGAGTTGTTCATAAACATGATAAATTACTCCTAACGCCAGGTGGTAAAGAGATCCTGGTTCGTTCGATTCAAATGCAAGATGCTGATTTTGAGACTGCTCCTGCTGGTGCCCGTGTAGGTCTTGCGTTGAAAGGAGCAAGTATTGATGAGTTGAAACGAGGATGCATACTGTGTTCACCAGGAAGTATTCAAACAAGTTCAACAGGTTTGCTTTCCTTTCAAAAAAACAAATTTTACCCTGAGGTAAAAAACGGTGTTTTCCATGTTACCGTAGGTATGCAGACCGTACCTGTAACGATTACTGCTGTTTCTCATGAATCCTTACAAATCCAATTGGATCGGCTGATTGGTTTTTCAAAAGACGATACGTTCTTACTGTTTGATTTGAATGCAAAAAAACTGCATCTTATCGGGAAAGGAAAAATGCTGTCATCAGAGGTTTAACAGTGTTTGCCAACTTTTATAATAGAGAAGTTGTTTACACGGTAGGGTCATTTTATGGTGGTTAATTACGATCGTTTGTTTTCACGACGTTCAAAAACCCTGAAATCATCAGAAATTCGAGAATTACTGAAGTTAACACAAAGTGAAGGGTTTATCTCACTTGGTGGCGGGTTGCCAAATCCCGAGGCATTTCCAGTTGAGATCATCCATGAATGCATTGAAAAGGTATTCAAAACCAATATTTTGAACGCTTTACAATATGGAACAACTGAGGGACTACCAATTCTTCGGAGTGCACTTGCGAAACGGATGCAAGAAAAAAAAGGCATCGATTGTCAGATGCATGACATTCTGATTACGAGCGGTGCCCAGCAAGCCTTATCTCTAACTGCGTTTAATTTTTTAGACCCTGGCGACATGTATCTAACAAGTGCTCCTACGTACCTTGGTGCGTTGCAGGCGTTCCATGCATATCAGGCAAACTGTGAAGCAATCCCAATGAACAGTTCAGGTATAGACATTGAGGCGTTACGACGAAATCTGAAACGACTTCATCGAACCGGCATTATCCCAAAATTTTATTACACCGTTGCAACGTTTCAAAACCCCTCTGGAGAAACCATCTCTCTTGAAGATCGAAAAGCACTCCTTGAGATTGCCTCTGAATATGATTTTCTCATTATCGAAGATGATCCGTACGGTGATCTTATCTTTGAAGGTGACCCAATTCCGCCAATTAAAGCATTTGATAAACGAGGGCGAGTAGTATACATCAGCACCTTTTCAAAGATTCTGGCACCTGGTTTCCGACTTGCCTGGGTGATTGCCTCTGAAGATATCATCAATAAGTTTGCATTGACAAAGCAATCTATGGATCTTTGTTCAAATGTATTTACCCAGTATGTTGCCTATGAGTATATTGCTGGTGGATATCTTGATCAGCAGGTTGAACATATCAGGAGATTGTACAAGCATAAACGTGATGTGATGATCCAAGCACTCGAGGAGTTTTTCCCAAAGAATGTGAAATGGACGGTGCCGAAGGGTGGTATGTTTTTATGGGTGACGCTACCGAAACAAATCAATACACGGTTGATGTTTAAAAAAGCTCTTGCAAAAAAAGTTGCATATGTGGTTGGTGACGCGTTTTTCCCTGATGGGAGTAATTATAATTCGATGAGGTTGAATTTTTCGTATTCCGATGATGAGGTACTCCGTGAAGGGATCAGGAGGCTTGCTGAAGTAATTAAAGAAGAAATGGCTGCAACCTATGATAAAGAACCGTTTTTTGTTGAGGGCGTATAACCCTCAGCATGCTCGTTCTTGTGCTGGTTTTTTCCCCTGAAAAAGTGCCAGGGGTGTTTTCCATTTTGGTATTTTGTCAGCGCAGCTTTAAATAGTATTACTGAGAAAAAATGATATGAATATTCTTCGAGAGATTCTGAGAGAGATGGACTGTGAAAACACATCAAGTAGTTGAGAGATTAAAATTCGGTATGATCGTTGGTGCTGTAGTGCTGTTTCTTGGTGTGTTCTTTCCTCATCAACCAACGAAGGCATCTGGGACAACGCTGTACGTTGGACCAGGACAACCGTATGAAAAAATTCAAGATGCGATTACTGCGGCTGCTCCTGGTGACACGGTTTTTGTCTTTGAGGGTTTGTATTCTGAGCGTCTCGTGATTACAAAGGATTTGACACTTACCGGTGAAAATCGGGAGACGACGGTGATTACCTATGGCGCTGGTGGTCATATTGTTGAAATCAAAGGAACTGAAGCAGCATCTATTACGGTGCACGTTTCCGGTTTTACGATTCGAAATGCGGTCGGTCAAGGGTATGACGCCCTTGCGTGTTCATACCTACGGGATGGTTCAATAACAAATATGCGGTTGAGTGCAAGTGAGCAGAGTGATGGCCTCCAGCTGTATCATTGCTCAGGAATAACTGTGAGTAATAATATCATTTTGAACAACAAAGGGGCAGGGATAAGTCTGACGTTGTCTACAGCAAATACCATCCAGAGTAACGTGATCCAGGAAAATCAGAAGGGCATTCATCTTTATTTAGGGTCAAATACTAACGTTATCTGCGAGAATACGATCTCAGGGAATACGCAATATGGAGTATATATTGTTCAATCAACTGGAAACCAGTTGTATCGAAATGATTTCACCTCAAATGGGGTTCATGCGTATGACCCTGGGACTAATACATGGTATCGTGGTTCTGAGGGGAATTACTGGGACAATTACAATAACTATGATAGCGATGGTAATGGAATCGGCGATGTTCCCTATTCAATACCTGGGGGTACGAATCAGGATATGTACCCGTTGGGATATTTCCGAGAATCAACTCAGAATCCAGGTGGTAGTTCAAATCAGAAACCAATTGCATATCAGCCGTCGATCACCCCGAATCCAAGTTGTTATGGTGAAACCATACTGTTGACCGGAACTGGTGCTGATACTGATGGGTGGATTGTGGCGTACCACTGGCGGTCAAGTATCGATGGTGTTCTTGGAACTGGTAGTTCACTGAGCATTAAGACGCTTTCTCAGGGAATTCATACGATTTATTTTAAAGTTCAGGATAATGAAGGCGCATGGTCATCTGAAAAAACAGCAACGCTAACGGTGAATCCACCGCAGAATAAAGCGCCAGTCGCACGTATCGAGTATATTGAACCGAACCCTGGTGTCGCTGGTGATCATATTACCTTGTGTGGTCAGGGAGTTGATGATGATGGAACAATTGTGGAATGGCGGTGGATTTCAAGCATTGACGGGGAGATCGGATCACAGGCAACATGTATGGCCCCCGCTCTTTCTGTAGGTCGTCATACGATTTACTTCCAAGTACGAGATAATGAAGGGAAATGGTCAAAACAGGTTTCGACGACACTGACTATTCTTGAGCAGCAGGTCTCATCATCTCAAAAAATGTACGCGGTTGCGGGCGGACCCTACGTTGGAACGGTTGGTGGTGCTGTTGTGTTCAACGGATCGCAGAGTTATCATGAGAATGGAACTCTTGTTGACTACCAGTGGGATTTTGGTGATGGAAGTCAAGGAGCAGGAAAAATTTGTACGCATATCTATTCTGCTCAGGGAGAGTACCTTGTGGTGTTAACAGTTAAAGATACGAATGGGGCGACGGTATGTAATACCACGATTGCAATGATCGATGCTGGAGATACAAATAGTCAAAACAATGCCGCTGGATCATCATTTTTCTCCATTCTACCCGAGATTCCACTCGTGGTCATTGTTGGTGTTCCGCTCGGGGTGATTGCGGGTGTGGTTGTTGTGGTCCTGTATCTGTGTAAGAAACGGTAACCAGTTCAATGGTGAGAAGAAAACTATAAGTTCTAGGGTGAGATATCAGGGTGGCGGAGAGATGCGACATAGCAGAGCAATATTTGATAGGAATGGTTTAGCTGGGGTTATCGAAGCATTGCTCCTCGTTGCGCTTGTAGCAATTGTGATATCGGTGATTCAACTGCAGTATATCCCGCAGGTGATGGAGCAGCGAGAAGCAGAGCATATGGATCAGATTTCAAACCAGTTTGCAACTTTGAAATCAATGATTGATTTGCAGGCGATTACGAATTCATCAGCTCCGATTTCGACAATGATTACGTTGGGGAGTCGGGAGCTTCCGTATTTTGTGACAGTTGGGTCTTCTGGGACGTTACGGACGTATGAGTATAACGATTCATATCTGAATATTTCGTACAATTATTTTGTGTGTCCGTTAACCTCAATTCAGTATGAATCTGAGAATTATTATTTCATTGATCAAAGTTATATTTTGGAAGGCGGAGGAATTATTGTTGCGCAGGCGAGTGGTGAACCTGTGATGCGGGTTGATCCTTCAATCCATGTTGTGAATCGAACGAATGATCTTGATATTTATTGGACGTTACCCATTATCAAAGGAATTTCTGGAAAGAATATGACGTCAGGAAATGGAAAATGCTTTATTCGAACGAATTGGTCGAAAGGTCAAGTAGTTTCAATTCCTGATGCCAATAGTATCTATATTCGAACACGGTATCCAAATGCATGGTATGAAGCGATGCAGAGCCGTTTGTCAAGTAATGTGCAGTACGACGTAGGGACAACGTATCTTGAAATTACGGAGAAGACAAAAAGGATAAATGTGTACCTCTCATATTATTATATTTATACCCAGATTGGTATCGGTTGGATTAAATAGAATGGTTCTTGCCATTGCCTAAGGAAAAACATAGTCGGGTGCTATGACAGAAAGTAAAGTTGTTGAAAAAAAAGCATCGCGGGTGTTGCGAACCGGTATTAGTGGGTTTGATAGTCTTTTTTCTGAAGGAGGCATTCCGCGGGGGAACTCAGTGTTGATTGCAGGGGGAACCGGGACTGGAAAAAGTACGTTGTGCAGGCAGACCTGTTTTAATCTGGTTGCGTCAGGGAAAAATTGTATGTATGTGAGTTTTGAGGAAAGTATTGAGAAGATCGTGCGAAGTATGGAGATTTTTGGGTGGGATGTGAAAAAACATATTGATGAGGGACGGTTGTTGATTCAGAAGATTAACCCGCTTGATATTCTTCGGATGAAGTTTGGGTCGCTTGGGGGTTCCGGATCAGCAACTGAGGTGTCGTATAAGATCAAGCCGTTGATTATCCCAAAGGATTTCCATCCTGAGTTAATTGTCGTTGATTCGCTTACTGCGGTTATTTCAGCATCAATCAGTAAAGAGAAAAATTATCGGGTGTATCTGCAGCAGTTGTTTAGTTTTTTTGAAGAAACCAATGCGACGTCGTTTTTGATTACGGAGACTGAGCAGATGCCGACGCGTTTTAGTGATACGGGAATTGAGGAGTTTTTAGCAGATGGTATTATTGTGTTGTATAGTATCCGGAGAAAGGATCGGCGTGAACATGCAGTTGAGGTGTTAAAGATGCGGTATACAAACCACGAACGTCGGGTGGTTGCACTGGATCTCTCAGTCGATGGAATCAAGGTATTTCCAGATAAGATTGTATCGTTACAATAAAAAAAGAGTGCGGGTATCGTCCGTTGTTTTTTTTGTTAGAGGTAGGTGAATGGTTCTTTGTGGTCGTCGATCTGTTTAAGGTTGTACGTAGCAAAGAGGCATTCGATGGTTTTAATTTGTTGTTTGGACAATCCGGTTCTTCGGAGGATGATGTTGTCGTATTCATCATAGATCGTGAGGGAACCTGTCTCTTGGTTTGTGATTGCTTTGTAGATGTGGTCGTTGTGAACCCAGATCCAGATGCGTGCTCTGTGCTGTGTCATGCTACCACCATTGTTGTTGTTTTTGTTCTAATGATATATTTATATTTATAAATATATAAACATTTTCATAAAAATTAATATATGCCAATATGTGGCACGCTTTTTAGATGATCTGAGCATACGACTCTTGAGGACAAAATAATTATACACGCAATGCTATTCATGGATTATGCCTCTAACAACAATTGAAAAAACAACAGTAGGAAAGCTCGAACGGTTAAAAACCGGTGTCCCAGGTCTTGATGATATCATCTCAGGGGGCATTCCAAAGGGAACAATTACGCTTGTATCAGGACCCCCCGGGAGTGGAAAGACGATTCTCTGCTGTCAGTTTCTCTATCAAGGTGTTCTCGACGGCGAGAAATGTTTGTTTCTGACCCTTGATAAAAAAGTTGAAGGACTTCTTGCTCAAATGACTGAGATTGGGTTGGATTTTCAACCTGCTATTGACAAAGGTCAAATCAAGTTCCTCTTTCTCAACATCAATAAAAAACTCATCTATGAAACCATGACTAATGAAATCCTCTCAGGAAATTACAGCCGCGTGGTTCTTGATTCGATCACACCGCTTTCAGAGATGCCAATCTATATAAACAACCTGGAATTCTCAAAAGATATCAGCATCATTGAACCGCAGGAGTTTGCCGCTGGTGAAAACGTGCCGGTTCGACGGCTCCATCTTCATTACATCATGAATGTGTTAGAAACCGCAACATGTACCTCGATGGTCACTTCAGAGCTTCCGACGAATTCGACGCTGTTATCTCGAGATGGGCTCTCTGAATTTCTTGCTGATGGTGTCATCGTCCTCAGTCTTGATCCAACTATGGATCGCAGGAAACTTGCTGTGATGAAGATGCGGAGCACGAAACATACGTTAAAACCTCAGAACATTGAAATCGGCAAAGGTGGCATTCGGCTCGTTTAAATAATTCTGTTTGGTATGTTTTGGAACTATAAGCCTCCCAAGGAGCTCCGAGCATTGTTTATCATTCATTATGCTCCGTTGTTGTTACTTATTATGATTGGACCGTTAACCGCTTTTTATGCTGTGTGGGAGCTTCCGATTCCAAAGATGGTCAGTATTGCGTTGGGAATTGTGATTTTTCTGATCGGATGTTATATCTATTTTTCGTGGTCGTTATTTTGGCAGAAAAATTACCATGGACAACTGGTGACAACGGGCCCGTTTACGAAGATTCGACATCCGCATTACTGTTCATTGTTGATTGTTGGTTTTGGTCTTGCGTTCTTTTTTTATTCACTTGCAGCAGTACTCATTGCACTCGGTGCAGTACCCATCATGATGGTAAGTATCATTGATGAGGAAAAACAGCTCTTGCACCAGTATGGTGAGGCATATCAACGCTTTATGGATCAGGTCCGATGGCGATTAATTCCAGGGATATTCTAGTACAATCGCCCTCAGGTGTGCAGATATCTCGCAGTGTTGTTCATCAAAATAGATAGTATGTTTATATAGCTGCGACGACTACAGGTGTTATTCTCAGAGCACGTGGAGCTTAGGGGTACAACTTCTATGATTAGATGCAACAATCTAACGAAACAGTTTGGAAATATCACAGCGATTGAGAATTTCACCGTATCAATTCCTGATGGCGTTATTTTTGGGTTGCTTGGTCCAAATGGTGCTGGGAAAACGACAACCATGCGTCTGATGTCGTGTTTGCTTCGGCCGACCAAGGGAACCGTACAGATCGATGAGTATGCTGCTGAGCAGGACGCAATGAAAATTCGGCAGATGATCGGATTACTCCCCGAGGTACCAGGTTTGTATGAGACGCTTGGTGCGTATAAAAATCTTGAGTATTATGCTCAACTGTATGGCATCGAGAAACAGAAACGTGAGGAGACCATTAAATCGTTGTTATCCAATCTTGGCTTATGGGATCGTCGAAATGAACCGGTGAGTGGTTTTTCAAAAGGCATGAAACAGAAAATCGCGATTGCTCGTGCATTGGTTCATGAACCGCGGTACCTTTTCCTTGATGAACCAACTGCTAGTCTTGATCCTGAAGCTGCGAAAACAGTTCGTGAGTATATTATACAATTAAAATCGCAGGGAAAAACGATTGTTATTAATACGCATAATCTTTCTGAAGCAGAACGAATCTGTGATACGGTTGCTTTTGTGAAAAACCGGGTGATTGAAGTTGGTAATCCAAAACGTCTTGCACAGGGTTTGTTTTCACGGACGGTTCGAGTAACAACCACTGCAAAACTTACCGACTCGTTAAGAGCGAAGATTCAAAATATTAATGGGATACGGTTCGACGCTGTTTCAGGAAATACTCTTGTTTTTACGGTTCAGAATCCTGAGGAGGAGAATCCTCGGATCATTGAAGCTCTCCAGAGATACGGCATTCCTATCGTTTTTATCGCCGAAGAAGAACCATCACTTGAGGATGTGTATCTTAAACTTATCAAGGAGGATGGTCAGTAGATGCGGCGGAGGAATGCATGGATTATTACCAAGAAGGACCTCGATGAATTCCGCCATCAAAAATTCGTGATCGGATCGATTATTGCAATGCCGATACTTCTCGGGGTGATTCTTCCAGGTCTGATGATGGTTCCGATTCTTTCGATGGCGCCATCGACTGGTCCTGTGTGGGATGTTGACCAGTTGGTTCAAACTGGTGTTTTACCAGAAGATTTTGTCATTCCGATGACCAACGAGTCGTATGAATATACCACAGTGAAAGGAGTGGCAGTAAAGAATTGCTCGTTGTATAACTGTTTTATCTCGCATGCCGTGCTTGACGGTTGTCATATTGAAGAATCAATGGTCACCAATTCAGTACTCGTACAGAGTTACGTGAATCAAACGCAGCTATGGAATGTTACGTTGATTCAATCGAAGGGTGTTGCATTAGAAGGTGATCATATTGTCGCAGTTGATTCATCAGTAACGTTTACTAAGGAGAAACCATCAGAAGTTACTACGGTTGTTCCGTTGATACTAAACATGGTACTTATGGTTTTTATTATTGTCCCTGCTACACTTCCGACGATTATCGCAACGTATAGTATTGTCGGTGAAAAGAACAACCGAAGTCTTGAGCCGTTGCTTGCCACGCCAACCACTGATGGTGAGATTCTTGCTGGGAAAATCTTTTCTTCGTTTCTACCGTCGATGGGGGCAACCTTACTTGCGTTTGTTCTTGGGGTGATCGTACTTGATGTACTGTTAACTCCGTTTCTTGGATACCCTCCGCTCCCGAATCTTATTTGGTTGTTATCAATTCTGCTGATTGCACCGACAGCGTGTTTGATGAGTATCCTTGCCTGTGTGATTGTCTCCTCAAAAGTTTCTGATGTTCGTGCAGCTCAGCAGGTTGGTGGTTTTGTGGTGATGCCTGTGGTTGCACTTATGCTTGCAGTGGTATCTGGTTTTATTTTACTTTCACCAGTGATGGTGTTGGTGTTTACCGGGTTTTATGCCCTGCTTGACGTGGGTTTGTTTTATGTTGCAAAAGCGATTTTTCATCGAGAAAACATTTTAGTGAATTGGAAATAATCTACCAAGAAAAAAAGTTATCGAAGATTAGCTTTATATATCATAAATATATGGTAAACGGTAGGAGTGTGATTTTCGTTTGTCTGAAAACGCAGCTGCCTGGTCGTTACCTGAAGATGTGAAGAAGATTTTACGAAAACGGTTCAAAGAATTAGAAAACATGGTATTTCTCAAGCTTTTTGTAAAAACAGGTGAGAATGATGAATTTACTACGCTTACGAAGATTTTTTTAGAGGAGCTTGAAAGATTATCTGATAAAATCAAGGTGAGCGTTCATACTATCGGTGATGAGGTATCAAAAAAATATGCTGTTACTGCATCTCCGACGATTCTGTTCAACCCTGAACAGTATCAAATCAGGTATACTGGTGCTCCGTTTGGCGAGGAGGGTCGATCTTTTATAGAAACGCTCATCATGGTGTCGCACCAGAAAAGTGGTTTATCAAAGAAATCAAAGCAAATCCTTGCAGATTTAACCGAACCACGTACGGTTCAGGTTTTTGTTACTCTTGCCTGTCCGTATTGTCCTGGTCAAGTGGTTCATGCATTCCGGGCAGCAGTAGAACGACCTGATCTGGTTTCAAGTGAATGTATTGATGCTGCTGAACATATGAAAAGAGCACAAGAATACAACGTTGGAGCAGTACCGCATACAGTCATCAATGGGCAAACCATGAGTCGAGGGTTTCAACCTGAAGAACAGTTTATCGCAGAGCTAGTAAGCTTAAAACCACAACAACCCCTCGAACATCATCATGATGCAATTGAAGAAAAAATCATTGAAACTGATGTAATTATTGTTGGTGCTGGTCCTGCAGGTCTTACTGCAGGTATGTATGCAGCTCGAAGTGGTTTGAAAACCGTTGTTCTTGAAAAAAATGTTGCTGGTGGTCAGGCATCAATCACTCCCGTGGTTGAGAACTGGCCTGGTTTTCCTCGCATCCCTGGAAAGCAGCTCATGGAGATGATCAGTAAACAGGTGCGTGAGTATATACCTGTGCTTGAAGGTGAAGAGGTAGTTGAGATTAAAATCGGTAGGTACATCGAAGCGTTTACCACCAAACATCGTTACCGTGGAAAGGCAGTGATTCTTGCCTGCGGTGGATCGCATCGGAAATTAGGTGTCCCTGGAGAGGATCGATTGTATGGCCGTGGTGTGAGTTATTGTGCGACGTGTGATGGGTTTTTGTATAAAGGAAAAACTGTGGTTGTGGTCGGTGGCGGTAACACGGCGATGACCAATACGTTGTATTTGAGGAATCTCGGAGCTGAGGTGGTCGTGGTGAATCGAGATGCACAGTTTCACGGTGAACAACCGTTAAAAGAGTCGTT
Organism: Candidatus Thermoplasmatota archaeon; assembly: GCA_038884455.1. Classification (NCBI taxonomy): domain Archaea; kingdom Methanobacteriati; phylum Thermoplasmatota; species Thermoplasmatota archaeon. The sequence goes on from JAWABU010000034.1 coordinate 13,859, forward strand.
GATGCGTGAAAAAATGAAGGTTATCTGGAATACCATGGTTCTTGAAATCCTTGGTGAGAACATGGTAACCGGAGTACGTATTAAGAATCTTCTCAATGAACAGACATCAACAATTGATGCAGACGCAGTGTTTGTTGCTGTAGGTGAAGAACCAGAAAACCGTCTCGCAGTTGATCTTGGTGTTGAGGTCGATAGTTCTGGGTTCATTAAGGTTGATCGGTTTGGTCGAACCAATATCCCTCGAGTGTATGCAGCTGGTGATGTAACCGGTGGTGTACGTCAGATTGTGACTGCGGTTGGTTCTGGTGCTGCTGCAGCGACCTCAGCATTTGAGGATATCTTACATCCGTATTGGATTCCTAAAAAAAACTAATGGAAGTTTGGTTGTTGAAGTGAATGGTTTGTTTTTACAGCAATTCAAGACTTTCTTCAGGAAATATATCGCATCAAATGAAGTCCTACTAATCGAGACATACACCGCAAGGACAACATGATCATCGACATCGATCGCATTCCAGATATAGATCTGCCGTCCTTCCCATTTCACCTTAGTTTCATCCACAGCGAGTACCTGCTGCTGTTTCCTTTGAGGTTGAAAGAAGGCGACACATTTCGTGTACCATTTCCGTAGCGCCTCATAGGAGAACGGTTCAATATTTCCTATAATGGCGCTAGTCTTCCGATAAAAAAGACCAGCATGATAAACAAGGAGTGCAATCACTTTGATTTTCGTAGTTTGTCCGCTGCCGTACAAATGTTCTATCTTCTAATAATTCCATCGGGCGATTGAGCATTCCCCTCCCTATTTCGTTTAATAGCCCAGATAGAATGTTCAATTAAAAACCTGATTCCTTAAGTTGACACTCTCGTCCCACCAAATGCCGTCGGATATACTGTTCACCTATGGAAACTATACTTTTATCAAACACAATTCAATACCAAGTACTAATGAAAGACTCAATCCGCCAGAAGATCATCAAACAACGGAAAGCAATGCCGCCTGCAGAGGTTGCAACAAAAAGCATGTTGATCACTAGTAGAATCCTCCAGCTTGATGAGTACCATGCAGCACAGACCATATTGTTTTACATATCATATAACAATGAGGTCAACACACATCATCTCATTCGATCATGCCTTGCCAGTGAAAAAACAGTGGTTGTTCCAAAAACTGATACGAAAAAAAAGAAAATACTTCTCTCGCGACTCAACTCATGGGATGATCTTGAAGAAGGAAGCTATCACATCCTTGAACCTAAACAAAAAAAAATCGATGAAATCCCACTTAAAGACATCGACCTTATTTTCGTCCCTGGCATAGCTTTTGATCCCTCGGGAAATCGCATTGGACATGGGCATGGCTATTACGATCGCCTTCTTATGATGGCAAAAGACAAACTAAAAATTGCACTCGCATTTGAACTTCAAATTGTCGATCATATACCTGAGGAAAAACATGACGTACGCATGAATACGATTATCACCGAACAACGAATCATTCACTGCTCCAATGCTACGTAACAAGTTCAACAAGTCGTTTCTGCTGTACTGCTTTTTTCAGCTCCAGAGCGATACGCTCACCATAACTTATTGATTCACCATACAGATAACCTGAATGCGGTGTGAAGAGCGTCAAGGGACTCCCCGGTATCCGCATCGACACATCAAATACAACCATCTCTTCTTTTCCCTGATCAGCAGCAATCGCACCTTGCAATGCAAACGGCCCAATAATCCCTGGAGGATATTCCTTCTGCGTGATTCGAACAAACTTTTCACCAAGATCAAAAATATGTTCAATAATCGATTCTTTCGTCGTTGCCGCTATATGACCTGTTTCAATAATCTTCGGACTTACGTATCTCAGAACTTCTAATTGTTCATTTGCCGGGAGTCGAAGGAGACCATCAAGGTTCGTCTGTCTGCGGATATCAGTACCCATGATTTCAAGTTCCCCATCAAGAAGAGAATAAAAATAGTTAAAATTAATCTGAGCACCAATCACATACTCCTCAATTACAGCATGTTCCAAAGCATCTCTCGTAATCATCTTTTTGTCAAGAAGCGCCTGCGCTTTCTTCTGATAATCCTCAAAACTCGTCGCATAAAAGAACGCACGTTCATACCCTCGTGCTGCTTCGTTGACTTTGACGATCACGAGGCGATCAATATCATGGGGTGATTGGAATAATTTTGGAAAACGTATTCCTGCTTTCTCAAGCAAGTAATACTGATTTTTTGGAATATGTCGCTCCTCAAGTTTCAACAAAGATCTACTCCCAAAGATCGGTACTTTGAAAGTATTTTCAATATCAGCAAAATCAAAATACACCCAGAAATACCGACTATGAATAAAAATTACATTGTCTTTTCGCAATTGTCCTTGAATCGCAGGTTTCGTAAGTTCTGAAAATTTATCTAACACGATCGTCTTGTCAATACAACCTCGTCCATCATCACGAGTTCTGTAGTACTTCGAATATGTTTTCTCACGTCCCTTCTGACACACCGCCAGCGTTTTAAATCCATATTTTTTCGCACCACGGCAAACATCAAGCGCTGAATGGCCACCAAGAACACCGATGGTTAGATTTTTTGGATCATACGTATCGACAATCTTTTGAATCTCTTTTCGCTCAATCATACTAGCAAGATTCTCCATACTTTTTTATCCCATGAACCGTGGTCTTTTTGATAGATGAACTGCAAGTGGTAAGGTATACTGAGGGTATTGTTTGATTTGCTGGACAATCAGCTTATGAAACTCTTCAAGTGTGTATGGCTTTGTATCACCAAGCTCCTTGACTCGTATCCTTGGAGTAAATACCTGTTCAGCACGCTCTTTATCACCTACAACCACAATAAACGGAATCCATTCTTTTTCAGCATCTCTGATTTTTCGACTCACGCTTTCCTCGCGATCATCAACATCCGCACGAATTTGATACTGTGATGACCGTCGTGCAAAATCTTCGACAAACCGATCACAATCAACGACAAAATCATTGTTCACAGGAATAAATCGTACCTGCGTTGGCGACAGCCAAAGCGGAAGCATCGGTTTTTCTCCTTTGCTCATTTTTATTGCTTCTTTTTCCAACAATGCATATAGAACACGTTCAATCGCACCAGACGGGCTACAATGCAGAATCAGCGGATGTTTTTTTACCCCATCCTTATCAGTAAACGTGATATTATACCGTTCTCCATTCTCAATGTCAATCTGATCAGTACTCAACGCTGACGCTTTCTCCGAGAGATCAACAAAATTGAATTCATATTTCAAAATAAAATAAAAGATGCGTTCATCCCACAGTTCAAGAAGAACTGGTTTTCCAAATTTCTTTACAAGCGTAAGGATAAAAGGTTTGTTTTTCTCATAGAACTCTTTGGTTGTTCGCAGCGCCATCTCGATATCTGTTGTTTGTATCCCAATATTTTTCAACACATGTAAACAGAGATCATATCGAATTAAGAATTCTGCCATCGCCATGTCAATATCTGCAACTAATGCGTGCACATCAGGCATGGTAAATGCACGGAGGCGCCGAAGACCAGTAAGTTCCCCTGATTGTTCTCGCCGAAACGAATACCGCGTTAACTCATACAGTTTTAATGGCAAGTCTTTGTAGCTAATCGTTGCATCATGAGCTATGAGAAATTGACCAAAACATGCAGCAAACCTCAGAAAAAATTTCCGTTTATCGCTTTCGATTTGATACTGCCGTGCTGGGAACCGCTGTAAGTATTTCGACAGCGTTGGATGATCCATGTCGTACATGATCGGTGTTTCAACCTCAAGACCACCATACTCAATAACTTGCCTCGTTACATATTCTTCAAGTAATTTTTTAATAAAACGACCTTTTGGATAAAAACGCATATTACCTGCATCTGAGGCAGGCTCATAATCAGCGATTTCAAGAGTTTGCATCAGTTTAACATGTGGTGGCTCTTGTTTAACGACACGGGATTTTTCTTTTTCATAAAACGAAAATTTTCGAAGGTTCTCATGTCCTTTAAAATTAAATTGATCAATATCATACAAGGTTCCATCCTCAGTTAAGATATACCAGTAGGAACTAAGTTTTCGTTCCTTCCTTAGCGACTCTGTTTCTTCACTTGCTGTTTCACCTACGGAGAGAATTTCTCGTGACAGCTCTGAAAGCGGATGACCTTTACATGAGATTTTAAACGCCTTATACCAACCAAACGGTGCACGTTTCACGAGAAACTGCGTCTTTTTTAATTCTCCCTCAATGAACATGAGAATTTCTTGAGCTTTTTTTGGAGTGGCAAGATTTGATGACAAATGAGCATAAGGATACACCATAATGTTATTGACTTTAAGTTGCTCTGCAGTTTTAATAATCTCAGCAACAGCATCCAGTCCTGATTTAGTTGGGTTTTTTTCATCGGTTTTTTCGACGGCAATAAAAACTGTTAACGCTTCAGACAGCATATCCTTCTTCAGCGTTATTTCTTCAGGATGTGGAATAGCTTTGTCTTTAACTTCGTATTCAATATAATCACTATGAATTAGGAGGAGTCTCATAAAATCAACCAGTATAGCAGATAATCATTTTTAAAGATACTGATGAGATAAATCTTGGTGTACTTAGTAGATAATATGGGGGAGGCGGCGGAGGTGTAAAACACCGCACATGTGAAAAAATTTTTTAGTCATACTTGCAATCCCATCTCTCCGCCTAAAAAATGAATAGAATATGTGATATATGAATATTTCGGAAAAATTGTGAAAAAAATGTATCAGTAGACCTCTTGCGAAATAGCAATTTTTAACCCCTAGCATATATATTCTACATCGGATGGGATGTAGAGATGCTGACCTATGAAAAATTATCAAGAAAGCCCGGGATGTTCCACACATTCACCGGGCTAACACCTAAGGAATTTGACAAAATATACACGCAACTGGAACAGC
>JAWABU010000035.1 GCA_038884455.1 Candidatus Thermoplasmatota archaeon
GATGGTTTTGTTGAAAAAATCTGTAAAAAAGCTTGTTGAATTATGATTTTTTCTGTTTGCTGTGCGTGATTCTCACAGCAAAATGAGACGTTATGCTGAATTTATGGATTCATTTCGGGATGTAGCCGGATGTTCTCATAGTCAGTTTTTTATGAATGAACGATATTCAGCCAGTAATATGCCGCCGTAGCTTAGCTGGTGGAGCGGCTGATTCGTAATCAGCAGGTCAAGGGTTCAAATCCCCTCGGCGGCTTTATATTCTTACGTCATTTGCTTTATTCTCTGTTTTGAAAAAAATATGTACCTGCCCAGATCTTACTAGAGATTTTCCCATTCTTTGATAATTGATATAAATTTAACCTTTTGTATCCCTGGTGTTTTTTCAAGTTTTTGCACGATTTGCGTATACCCTCGAAGAAGTGTTCTGGTCCGAACATATGCTATAATATCATGGTTAGCTGCAAAAACAACACAAGCTGATTCAACACCTTTAACCTGGGATACTAACTCAAGAATAGCATGTTTTTTGACTTTTGGTTCAACTTTAATGAAGACAAATGCTTTAATTTCAGATAAAGCAAATGTGATTATGCCAATGATAACCAAAATATAGCCCATAAAACGGATCAGCCAAATCACAGGAGGATCAGGAAACGATATCTCAACGTATTGAGATAGAACAAATGAAATTGGGATTGAAAAAAGAATTGTTGATGCCCGAATAGCTTGTGCAACACTCGTCTTTCCAATTTTTAACGATCGAATGTATGCAAGAATAGAAAATAATCCAACAGTCATCGAGAGAGCAACCGGCCAGAAAAAAAGAAGAGAAGATTCGAAACCTTCACCAAGATAGTTTGTGCCGGTGAAAAAATCATATATGACGATAAACAAGGTAATGAAAATAAAACTAAAAACGAGATTCCAGAAACGAATATTAATAGAATCATTCGGCATATTGTTAAACTTCATAAGCATTAGTTTTCTTTGACTGATGAATAAAAAAACAAGACCTGGATTTACCACAAGAAACATTATCAAGAGTGATTCGAAATTAAAATCACCGGTCATGGAAATTGAACTGAGAATTGCTCCAAAGGTAACAATAATGCTTGATTGTATTTCGACAAGAGTTGGTGCATTCTTTTCTGAAATAGTTTCAGCGATTAATAGGTATAAAATAACGACTTGTTTAAATGGCAATATAATTGAAGGATCGACGAGCATACTTAATACGACAAAATAGCCAAGTGTGGTTGAAGCATTTCCAAAACCTGCAAGTATTTGATATTTAACCTCAGATTTATGCATCAATCGTAATCGACGAAACGAAGGATCAAGGAGATACGAACCAATGCTTTTTCCTCGAATGGATAGGGAAAAAAATACGAACAGGAAAAACGTGATGATTAAACCAATGAAAAATGAAGAAAAACTAAAAAGCCAGGGGATTTTTTCAGTTGAATAAATTTTGGAATAGCTCTGAATGATGCTGCTGTCAATAGCTGCAACAATAGCTAAAATAAATGACGAGATAAGAACTAGGGAAAAAAACAAGGTGCGTTTTCTCAGAAACATTGAAGGCACTAAATAGAGATTCCTTTTATAAATATTCTAATATGAATTAGGTGCTGCAAAACTTATAATGTATCTGAAAAAAGTTGCAGACACCCTTCCCGATCAAGAACGTCTTCGAGAATTCTTTTCTGTTGCTGGTCGAAGAGTTCAGTGATACTGAAATGATAGTGATTTTTCAGACAAAAGATACAGATATAATCTTTTTTGTTTTTCATGAGGTAAACACCCTCTTCGAAATCAAAACCACAACTGATACATCGACCACGTGCCATCTTTGTTTCCCCGTGAATGATTCTTCGATATTGCTCGTTGAGTCATAAATGTTTCGAATATGTCTTAGAAATGAAAAAAGAAGAAAAAGACGTGTTATTTTTTATTGTATAGCGATTGAATTACAGAAGGAGAATAAATAGTACAAAGAAAATTGTTTTGTAGGCTGTTTACTCTTTTTGGATAATTTCTTTTATAAGGGGATCTTTTTTTGCATTGTTTTTGAGGAATGCTAATATTAGTTGTTTCTGTTGCTCGGTTAAATTTCCCATAGCTCACCTCATTAATATGCTATGTAATATCATAGCATATTATGATTAAAAACTCATCATTATTAACCATTTCCTGTTAAAATGTCAATATGGAAAAAAACCAAAACTATTTATTCCATCTTATGCAATGACTCTAAAATGACCGATGACTCCTGAACAGAAAACTTACCCTGAGAATATTCAAGCAAAGGAACTCGAACGCCGAACTTTTTAGTATCACCTTGTTTTACAAACACCATATCACAAAAAGACTGTATGGTAAAACCAGGATCTTGCTCTTTTTTACGAAGAACGGAAACAGAAAATGCATCCATGCCTATTTGTTGTTTCAATTCAGAGGGATACTCAAAAGAAAAACCATGCTGTTTCGCATAGTCAATAATCTTTTTTATATAGGGGAGTTGATAGAGGTCTGTCAAAAATTTATACAACGAACAAACTCGAAGAAACTCTGTTAGTGAGTTATGAGTTAACATCACTATCTCTTTTAGGTCAACTCGGGATTCTTTTAGATCGGTCCGATAATAAGTTCCATAGTGATATCGATGAATGATCTCCTCAGCCTGAGCCTTAAAGGTAGCATAATCTTCCTCTAAGAGATCCTTTCTATACATCATATTTCATCCCTCAAACCCAATATTCAAAACACATGTTAATTATAAAAAGGTTTTTGATAAAAAAAACAATGAAATATCAGATAGAAGAAAAAAGAAAAAGAGGGAAAGAGTTAATGAATCAAACCAAGAGAGGTTAACTCCTGGGACAGTTTATCAACTGCAAGACTCACATCTTCGATCTTTCGAGCCCCAGTACAGACAATTTTACCAGAGCCAAACAACAACATCGCAACCCGAGGTTCACGAATCCGATACACAAGACCAGGAAATTGCTCAGGTTCATACTCAACGTTTTCTAGACCGAGCGCCATAGCGACTTCATTCAGATTTAACTCTCCACCAAGATCCGAGATAGCAACAATATTTTGAATGACTATTTCAGGATCCTTATACACATCAACATTTAATTTCTTAAGTTTTTCAGCAATGATCTTAATTGTCGTTCGAACATCTTCAATGTTTTTTGCTCCAGTACAATTCGCTTTACCACTGCGAAACAGCAACGTCGCAGTTTTTGGGTTGTCAAGACGATACACAAGTCCAGGGAACTGCTCTGGTTCATATTCAGCTTCTTCAAGTGACTGTGCTATCACGTCAAGATCCAATTTATCAGAAAAGGATGTTGACGCCACAATATTTTCCACAATTACTTCCGGCATATCTTTTTCCTCCATTCCATTTTTTATAATCCTATACACCTAACGATGAGAGTTTTTCTTGGATGTTTTGCACTGCTCTGGAAACCTCATCAATAGTTGTAGCAGAACATACAACTTTTCCGGTATGAAAAAGAAGTATAACAGCGTTTGGGTCTTCAGTCTTATAAATTATTCCTGGAAAGCATTTCGGATTATAGGTAGCATTTGATAACCGTTTTGCAAGCGCGCGTACATCAAGAGGACGTCTTAAATCAACAGACCCAATAACCTGATGACTGGTTACCAAAGGTTCTTCCGAGATGGTATGCCCAACAACAGAAAGCTTTTTTGCAATAAGATCAAGGATGATCTCAATCTCGTCAGTACTTCGAACACCAGTAATCATCGCATGACCATCAGCAAAAAGCATCACCACTGCTTTCGGTGCATCAATATGGAACATCACAGCAGGGACCTCATTAGGGGTATACGTGGTTCCTGGTACTGCAGTTGATACTTTTTGGAGATCCACCGGACCGGTAAGCTGAGTCGAAACAACAATGTTTTCAATGACGAGATCTGCCATAACGATGAACGTCCCCTTCTTAAAGTATATAAAGGCTTTTTATAAACGTTTCGAAAAAAATGCTGTGTGGCATGATTTAAGATAGAGAATGTGCATATCTTTTTTGGGATGCACAGTATGAAAAAGAAACAGTTGGGGTAAAAAGCATAAAGATAACAGGGATTGGAAACAGTGTAATGAACGATTGGTGAAGCGCGGGGAGTTTCTTGTGAATCCACGATTTCTGGATAATTGGCGTGGTGAGATCAGAAGGATGAATCAGGGGAAGGTGGGGCAACCGTATACGTATCCTGAGTCGTTGATTGTATTTTGTGCCATGTTTTGGAGTAAAGGTTGACTTCCGGTCGATACAAGGTATTGTCCGAGCGTTTTCTAAGAGACTGGGACCGTTTCCCGTGATCTGTTTCAGTCAGATCCGCAGGCGAATACTTTCACTTCCCGTATCGTTCAGAAGACGAGTGGGGGAGATGATTGTGAGTTGTGATGGTTCTGGGATGAAGGCGAAAGGGTACGGGTATCGTTGGCCGGCGAGTGAAGGGATTTTTTCTGCAATGAAACGTATGTATGGTGAGGGTATCAGGAGTTATAGGATACGGAATATGTATCATAAGGCGAAGTTGAAGTTTTGGGCGTATCAGAAACTGCGAGATATTGCATAAAAAACAGCAACACTTATGGGCATGAGCGGAGGCTATAGGACTGTTTTACGGAATCATGCCACACAGCAGAAAAAAAACAAAAAGCAGTGAATTTCTCCCTCTACCAGACCTTATCGATATCGATGTCACTTTCTTCTTTTGGTTTTCCTTGTTTTCTGTTTTCACCAGTTTTATCAAATAATCCTCGAAACTCTAGTGTTTTATCATCGATTCGTCGTTCACAGCTGGCAACCGCTAATTCTCCTCGTGTTTTTTCAATGAGGAGACGAACCATATCCTGTTTTTTCTTAATCGGTACCAACGCTGAAGGATAGTCAAAACTCATGATTGCATCATAAATCTGATCCATATGGCGGAGATACTCATGTGCTTTTGCCGGCGCTCCTTCAAGGATGAAGTCAAGAGCAGCACGACGTAACTCACCAACCACGTCACACAACCCCATCAGATACGAACTATAGGTGGTCTGAATGGCATCAGGATCTGGCAAATCCTTTCCCTGCATAATATTCTGCAAGCACCACGCCTCAGCAACCTCTTGTCCAGCATTTTCTACAAAACCCGCATGAAACAGATCCGGATATGGTTTCGTAATGTCGTAGAGCTGAACCAACGTATTTGATGCTTTGGTAATAAGTTCCTGAGCATGAATAAAATCATTTCGATGAAGTAATTGAATTGCTTTTCGACAAGAGATAATAATATCCCGGGATAAACGAAGTGCCTGCTCACGAATCGAGTCTTTTTCTGTAATATGCTTGTCAATCTTTCCAATGATTGAATCTAGATTATTCATAACCATATCTGAGAACTCAATACCATAATTATAGTTTTCCTATAAATATCCACTGAATGAAGAAAAAATGAAAAATAGTGTACTGGTTTGTGAATACTTGAAATAACAAAGACTAGGGTCTGTCATAAAAAAGCAAAATCAAAATAACTGAAGAAACAAAAAAATATGAATAAAAATTGAATAACAGTAGGAACAATTAGATCATCAGTTTTTTATTCACCCAGTAGTCAGGCTCCTTACCTGCAAGAGCTTTAATTATCTGCTCGGCAGTAATCAAGCCTGCACGAAGTTGCCCCTCAACAGTATTTGCACCGATATGTGGTGTCACTACCACATTTTCTAAACTCAGTAACGGATTGTCCTTTGCGGGTGGCTCCTGTTCAAATACATCTAACGCTGCACCAGCAAGTTTACCATTCTTCAGTGCCAGATACAACGCTTTTTCATCAATAACACCACCACGAGCACAATTAATAATATACGCAGATGGCTTCATTTTCGCGATCATCTCCTCATTCAAGAGATAATGTGTTTCCTTTGTATGAGGAATATGCAGGGAGATATAATCAGCTGTTTGTACGAGTTCTTCAACAGTTTCAACCTTTTTAATATGATCTTTCTGCATAATTTTTTTGTCAACAAAAGGATCATACCCAATAACATTCATACCAAAACACTGTGCATATTTTGCAACAAGTCGGCCGATATTACCCGTACCAATTAAACCAAGAGTTTTTTCATATACTTCGTTTCCCTTCATCTGCTTCTTTAACCACTCGCCTTTCTTTGTTGAACTATCTGCTTTTGGCAACATCCGAGAAATACTCAGCATATGACCAAATGTAAGTTCAGCAACACTTGCTGTTGCACCAGTTGGCGCATTCACCACTTTAATTTTATGCATCGCCGCGGTCTGGATATCAACATTATCAACACCGATTCCCGCACGACCAATCACTTTCAGTTTACCTTTCGCACCAGCTTCGATAACCTCTTTAGTTACCTTTGTTCGACTGCGAACCATCAACGCATCATACTTCGGAATCTCCTTAAGCAATGTCGCGGGATCCATCTCATTGATGACAACGTCATGACCTGCTTTTTTTAGCATTTGGATTGCTTCATCAGCCATTTTATCAGTAATTAATATGTTCATACGTATATGCCTCCAGGACTAGGTATCGGAAACAGCATAAAAACATTTCCTGACCTGAACCTGATTTGTTATTGAGAACGAAAGTCTTCTCCAGGATACTCAGCACGATCGCCAAGTTCTTCTTCGATTCGTAGTAGCTGGTTGTATTTTGCATTCCGATCACTACGAGCAGGTGCACCGGTTTTTATCTGCCCTGTACTGATTCCAACAACAAAATCAGCAATAAAACAATCCTCAGTTTCACCGCTGCGATGAGAAACAACCGCAGTCCAACCCTCATCTTGAGCCATTTTAACCGCTTCAAGAGTCTCAGTCACCGTTCCAATTTGATTAAGTTTTATAAGCACCGAGTTTGCTGCTTGAAGCTGTATACCTTTATCAATTCGATTGGTATTGGTAACAAAAATATCATCACCGACAATCTGAACAGTTTTCCCAAGTTTTCTAGTCATCTCAACCCAAGAGTCCCAATCATCCTCAGCATGACCATCTTCAATACTTACAATCGGATAGGTTCTACAGAGATCAACATAGAAATCAACTAGTTCACCACCGGAAAATGATTTCTCCCCAATTCTATATACACCATCATAGAAAAACTCACTTGAGGCAGGATCCAAGGCAATTTTGACTAAACCATCATAACCTGCTTTTTCAACAGCAAGCAGCATAAGATCGAGCCGATCATGAACATCAACAAGCTGAGCTGGCGCAAAACCACCTTCATCACCAACAAGAACACCAGTTGCACCGTAACGCTCTTTTAACAATTTTCCAAGATGATGATAACATTCAGAAACCATACGAATACCTTCGCCGAAGGATTTTGCACCGGTTGGCATAAGCATATGTTCCTGAATTGAATTTTCTTGACCAGCGTGTTTTCCACCGTTAATCACATTACACATAGGAACTGGTAAAGTATGCGGCACAACACCAAAAAGTTCACCAATATATTCATAGAGGGGAAGTTGCCTTGAGGCTGCACCGGCTTTTGTAACCGCCATGGAAACGGGCAAAATTGCATTTGCACCAAGTTTTTCTTTGTTCTCAGTGCCATCAAGTTTAAGCATAATCTTATCGATCCGTTCCTGCTGAGAACAATCAATACCGATGAGTTTCGGAGCAATAATTTTTCGTACATGCTCAACTGCTTTTAACGTCCCTTTTCCAAGATATCTCTTTGTATCACCATCGCGCAGTTCTAATGCTTCATGCTGACCAGCACTTGCACCGCTGGGGGTCATTGCCCGAAAGACACCATCATCGGTGATAACATCAACTTCAACTGTTGGGTTTCCCCGTGAATCAAGAACTTCACGTGCTTTTACACTTCGAATTTCACTCATACCAAACCATCTCTACTAGCACCCATATCAACAAGATACATAAAACTATATCCCTGGGGAATTCTTAAGAAGAACATCAGAGATGCCCCAAGAATAAACAGAAATCCTTAAAAACAACAAGATGTTGTGTCGGAGTGGAGGTAAAGCATTATGATAGATGGATTAACCATCCTAATAGTACTCATAATATTGGTGATCATGGTTTTAGCATCATCAATAAAAATCATGGCAGAATTCCAACGAATTGTTATCTTCCGTCTGGGAAGACTTGCGGGAATTAAAGGACCTGGACTCGTGTTCATCATACCAATCATTGACAAAATTATCAAGCTTGACTTACGAACGCGAGTTATTGATGTACCCAAGCAACGGATCATTACCAATGATAACGTCACCGTCGATGTCGACGCTGTGGTTTACTTTAGAATCACTGATCCACAGAAAGCAATCGTTGAAGTACAACGGTACGATGTTGCAACAAGTATGCTTGCTCAAACAACACTCCGAGATATTGTTGGACAGAAAAATCTTGATGAACTATTATCACAGCGAGATGAATTGAATAAAAGCCTTCAAGAGATTCTAGATATAGGAACTGATCCATGGGGCATCAAAGTCACTGCAGTTACTATAAAAGATGTTGCGTTGCCTGAAGAGATGCTCCGAGCAATCGCAAAACAAGCCGAAGCAGAACGAGAGAAACGATCACGAATTATTATTGCTGAAGGAGAATTACAAGCATCGCAGAAAATGAGCGACGCTGCAAAACTCTATGAACAAACACCGATTGCTCTTCGACTCAGAGAACTGCAAACACTGACTGAAATCGCTCGAGAAAAAAACCTTATCATTGTACCCGCTGGCGAAATCGGAAACATTGCAGGTATCGCCAAAGCAGTCAATAAAAAAATAGAATGAAACAAACATCCTTCTTCTCCATCTTTTTCTTCTTTCTTCTTGTCTTTTCGATAATCATATCTGGTTCGAATCAACAAGAAAACGTGGTTCTTTTAGTTGAAATAAGTGATGAAATCAACCAAGCAACCACTGAGATGATCATTGAATCATTCAAAGAAGCAGAACAACAACACACACAAGCGATCATTCTTCTTCTAAATACACCAGGAGGCGGACTGCAACAAACCTTTGATATCGCTGATCATATCAAAAGTAGTTCGATACCGGTGATTGGTTTTGTGTATCCCAGCGGTGCAACAGCGTGGTCAGCAGGTACGTTTATTCTTCTAAGTACACATATCGCGGTAATGGCAAATCACACTATTATTGGATCCTGTCAACCTGTTGAGATAACGGTTGAGGGAACACGGTTCATCAACGATTCAAAGATCATTAACGCGCTTACCGCATGGATGTCTGAACGGGCAGCCATGTATAACCGCAACGGAACACTTGCGCAAGAATTCATCACTAAAAATAGAAATGTCAATGCAACTGAGGCATATGCCTTTGGAGTGATCGAGTATACTGCTTCATCTGTCGAAGATCTACTCAAAAAAATTGATACACACACCATTCGAACATCAACCGAGAACAAGACGATTTATACCAAAAACGCATCACTTGTAAGATATGCTCCTTCGTTCAAAATCCAAATCATGAACCTCTTATCAAACTCTGTTCTATCATCACTCTTACTCATGATCGGTATTTTTTCCTTGATTTTTGGTATTTCGACACCAGGACATGGCGCAGAAGTATTCGGAGGTATCGCAATCCTTCTTTCACTAATTGGTTCAGGATTCAGCGTACCTCTCCTCAGCATACTATTTATAGTCGTTGGTTGTTTACTGCTCATCATTGAACTCTTTGCCTTGCCTGGATTTGGTGTGGTTGGCATCGGCGGTACCATCTGCCTTGTCATTGGTTCAATATTCCTCATACCAAGCTACCCAAATCGAGAATGGCTCATTTCAAGTGATTATATGACTGATGCACTCCTCATCACAATCACCGTTGTTATATTCTTTGCCTGCTTTTTCCTCTTTCTCCTCTATAAAGTGATCCAAATCCGAAGAAAACGAGCAGCAGTCGGAGTGTTCATCGGGGAAACAGCAACAACCGTTGATCGAATAACCCCTGAAAAAACAGGTTTTATCCGATTCAAAGGAGAACTCTGGCAAGCACGCGCTGATCAAATCATTGAACCTAACACAAAAGTAACCATTATTAAAAAAGATGAAACAACACTGATCGTTAAACCAAAAGAACCCTGACCAAACATTAATCAACCCTTTAAATCTTCGAGGTCGTAGATTTTTTATGAAAGATACTCAAATCACAGCTCAGTTTCTTGGCGGTGGAAATGAAGTCGGACGCGCAGCACTCACCTTAGAAATTGAAGAAAAACGTTTTCTCCTTGAATACGGGATGCTCCCAGGAAAACCACCAGAATATCCACTTCCACCTCCACCGGTTGATCTCACCTTACTCACCCATGCACATCTCGATCATTCAGGAATGATACCGTGGTTGTGCAGCCATACCGATCAAAATATTCTTTGTACAAAACTGACAGCAGCATTGAGCGATCTACTCTTCAAAGATACCATTAAAATCGCAAAAATGGATGGCTACTCACCACCATTTAGCCCTGCTGATATCAAAGAAGTAGAACACAGCATCATCCCAATATCCATTGGAGAAAAAAGAATAGTCTCCGATTGTTGTGAAATCATGTGTCATAGCGCTGGGCATATCCCAGGATCACTGATGTATGAAATCAACGCAGAAAAAAGAATACTTTTTACGGGAGATTTCAACGTCTCAGATACACGACTCATGAAAGGAACAACACCAGTACCTTGTGATATCCTCATCATGGAAAGTACCTACGCAGAACGAGACCATCCAAACCGACAAGAACTCGAACAAGCATTTCTTGATAAAATCGATGAAGTAGTCAGCCGAGGTGGCGTTGTCATTATCCCTGCTTTTGCAGTAGCACGATCCCAAGAAATCGCTATGGTTCTCCACAAAGCAAGCTACAACGTCTGGTTTGATGGCATGGGAAAAAAAGTCGCAAAACTATTCCTGAAGTATCCTAACGAACTCCGATCAGCAGAAAATCTTAAAAAAGCGATGAACAAACTAAACTTTGTTCATTCTGATCACGGAAGAAAACTAGCCCTAAAATCAGAGGTAATCTTAACCTCAAGCGGTATGATGGATGGAGGACCTGTTTTGAGTTATATGAACAAATTGAAAAATGATAAGAGAAACGCAGTACTGCTCACCGGATACCAAGTACCAGGATCAAATAGCAGACTACTGGTAGACCACGGAAAACTTGATTTTTACGGCGTTCAAGAAAACGTTGAATGTGAGGTACAATACTTTGACTTTTCAGCACATGCAGGGCATCGGGAACTGATCGAATTTGCAAAAAAATGCCATCCTGAAAAAATTGTCCTTTTCCATGGTGACAAACGAGAAGCATTACGAGAACCACTCCAAAACATTGGTGAGGTACTAACACCAAGTAACGGAGAGATATTCTATTTGTAGTAACCGATCACAATAATCACAATAAATTTATATCAAGGAACAATAAAAAAAATAAAAAAAATCCTACATCACAATGGTGAACAACACAATGACCGAAATGACCCAACGGCAAAGATATGATCTCAAACGAACACTTGAAGAACTCAAAGCATGCAAAGGGAAACATACCGAACTGATTTCACTCTACATCCCACCATCTAAACAAATATCAGATGTTACCGCATACTTACGAAATGAATTTTCACAGTCACAAAATATTAAATCAAAAACCACACGAAAAAATGTAACCTCAGCAATAGAATCAATCCTCAGTAGACTTCGACAGTTTAAACAGGCACCACCAAACGGTGTTGTTTTTTTTGTTGGACATAAAAGCATCGGAGCAGATCAAACAGAGATGGTTGCTTTTGTCATCGAACCGCCCATGCCCATCAACATTTTTTTGTATCGCTGTGATGCTGAATTTTTCACTGAACCACTCGATGCCATGCTCTCAGAAACCGACATTTACGGTTTATTACTTATTGACCGTCGAGAATGCACAATCGGCATGCTCCGAGGAAATCGTATTGAGCTTCTCCGCTATATGACGTCGCAAGTCCCTGGAAAACATGGTCGCGGTGGTCAATCACAACGACGTTTCGAACGACTTACTGAAATTGCAGCACATGAATGGTTTGTGAAATGCGGAGAACGAGCAAGTGAGATTTTTCTTGCTGAAAAAGATCTGAAAGGAATCCTTGTTGGAGGATCCGGACCAACAAAAACGTATTTCATCAATGAAAACTACCTCCACCATGAGATTCAGAAAAAAGTCATCGATACGTTTGATACTGGATACACCGATGAATTTGGGTTAAAAGAGCTTGTTGCTGTTGCTGCCGATGCTATGGCTGATCTGAAAATAGCTAAGGAAAAAAAGATTATGAAACGGTTCCTCGCAGAAGTTACAAAATCAGAAAAAAGCCTTGCAGTGTACGGTGAAGAACAGATACGCAAAGCACTGAGCATGGGTGTTGTCGATACGTTACTCATGTCTGAAACATTACGGAAATATCGAATCAAACTTAAATGTTCAACCTGTGGATACACTGCCGAACGAACCATCGATGCAGAAAAAATGGAGGAGTTCATCCCTCCGCTCTGCCAACAATGCCAAACATCACTTCCCATGGAACTTGTTGAAAAGGTTGATCTGATCGATGAGTTATCAGACATTGCTGAAAAAACAAATGCAACTGTTCAACTTATTTCTCGAGACAGCGAAGAAGGAGATTCCCTCTATCGAGCATTTAGCGGCATCGGTGGTATTCTGAGATATCCTCTGGAGCTTTGAGTACAATTTTTATAATATAAAATATATTTAATCATTTGTTTTTAAATATAAACTTGAACCTACTCCGAGAAAAAAGCAATATCCAATGAACCGATGGTTTTATAAATACTGAAATATATTATTCATATAGATATTCCATGACATCTCGAGACGATTTTAACTCATTTATCCCTGCAACGAAAAAAATACCAGAACTTACGATCAAAGCAGTTCTCGTCGGTATAATCCTTGCAATCATTCTTGGAGCGGCAAACGCTTATCTCGGGCTGTATGCAGGTATGACGGTTTCAGCTGTTATCCCTGGTGCAGTTATGGCATTTGCCCTGCTTCGACCGTTCAAAGGAACCATCCTCGAAGTCAACCTTGGGATGATGGGAGCAGCCGCTGGAGAAGCACTGGCAGCAGGCGTCATCTTCACCATTCCTGCACTGGTCCTCATCGGAACATGGACTGAGATTCACTACGTTGAAACGACCCTGGTTGCTCTCTTCGGCGGCATTCTTGGCGTCCTCTGGATGGTACCGCTCAGACGAGCACTCATCATCAAAACAGACTTACCCTTCCCTGAAGGAGTTGCGGTTGCTGCAGTTCTCACCACAACTGTCGGTGGGGAAAGTGCTGAAAAAACCAAAAAAACAGGAAGTGGTGTTAGTGGTATCTGGCTTGTCGTTGGTGTCCTCGTATCAGCAGTGTTTAAATTTGGCCAAGTCGGTCTCAACATTTTCAGCGGTGCAATCCATTCAATACTTGACATTGGAAAATTCCGCATCGGCAATACAAACAACTCTGGTGTTTTCTACGGCGGCCTTGCAACGTCACCGGCACTTCTCGGTGTCGGCTGGATTATTGGCTTCAAGGTATCAACGTTTGTATTTATTGGCGGCCTACTTGGATGGGTCATCCTTGTTCCCCTTATTGCCCTTGCAACCGGCTTACCAATGCCTTCGACACCACCAGACATTCAAGATGCAATAGCTCTCGGTTTTGGAAACTATGACCTCGGAGCAAAAATCTGGGGTTTCTTTGCGATCTGGGGAAAATATATCAGGTATATTGGTGTCGGTGCCATGGTTGTCGGTGGTCTGTATACTATCTTCAAACTCCGATCCAATCTCGCCAGCGGTATCAAAGAAGCGATCTCTGGACTGAGAGGCGGAACCGTTGAAACAAAAAAACGAACTGACACTGATCTGAACTTCAAACTTGTTTTCCTTCTCATCGGTGCATTAACCATTCCGATCTTCCTTATCTATGCATGGTTATCAAGCCTTTGGGTTGTTTCAGCAGTGATGGCAGTCTTTGCCATTCTTTTTGCGTTTGTCGCAAGTGCAATTGCAGGATACATGGCTGGACTTCTTGGATCATCGAACAACCCGATTTCTGGAGTAACTGTATCAGTTCTCCTCATCACCTCATTGATTCTCCTTGGATTTGGATTAACTGGAAATATCGGTGCGTATGGCGTTGCGATTCTCATCGCCGCGGTTATTTGTTGCGCAGCAGCAATCTCAGGAGACGTACTTCAATCAATGACCTGCGGTCAAATGATTGGTGCAACACCAAGAAATCAACAAATAGCAGAAATCATCGGCGTCTGCGCAGCAGCACCATTTCTAGCACTTGTCATTTCTGCGCTGGATCAAGCATACCGCATCGGCAGTCCGAATCTACCGGCACCACAAGCATTTCTCATGCAAGGAATCGTACAAGGAGTTCTCGGTGGAGAAATGGTCTGGCCGTTTGTACTTGCAGGAGCAGTTCTTGCATTAGTCTTAATTCTCCTAAATCTCCCTGTGTTACCTGTTGCAATTGGCATCTATTTACCATTCACCCTGAGTACCCCCATTTTTGCTGGAGGTATCATTAGAGCCCTCACCAATAAAGTCATTGCAAAGAAATACGGTTCCGCTGAAGAAGAAGAAATCAGCGATTGGGATCTTGCTATAAAACAAACTGACGTGAAACCAAAAGAAAAGATTATAAGAACCGGGCTGCTTCTCACCGCTGGATTTATCGCAGGAGAAGCACTCATGGGCGTCATCGTTGCGTTCCTGATCGTACTAGGCGTTAGTTTTGCAGTTATGGAATTTCCACCGATTTGGCCTGCATTGCTCGTCTGGCTGTTCATTGCTGTTCTCCTTTGGTATATCCCACTTCGGGAGATTTTTGCAAAACATGAAGAGTAAACCACGAATACCCACGGTCGATCAATTCCTCACATATGTTCCACACCGAGGAGATTTTTCATGGACTGAAACTTCGGATGGGTTGATTCATATTACCGTTCCAAAATTTACAAGCAAACTTGGGATCTCATTCTGTAAACTTCTCAGAAGAGAAAACACGTTTACTGCCCGTCTTGACCAATACGGATCTTTTATTTGGAAACTGTGCGATGGAAAAACATCAGTTCAAACAATACTCGAACGAGTGCAACAACAATTTCCAAATGAGAAAAACATTGACCAGCGGTTATTCCTTTTCCTGCAACAAATGCACAGTCTTCAGTACATTTCATATTAACTATTTTTTTGGTTCAAGATGGACTCTTGTAATGCGATACATCCCATGATCTCTTTTCCAATCTACAGCAGCCTCATCGATAACGATCCTCTGGGAGAAAATCGGAGCGTCAACAACGAGCGTCTCATATTCACCGCCCTCACCAGCTAAACTAATTTTATATTTTTTACAAACAGTGATAAATTGATCAATATTATGTTCTGTAAGTTGCTGACCAAGCCAGAACTGATCAAAACCATCAGCAAAAACCCCAACAATTAAAATGGAAAAACCCGCAGCAACCATCTCTCGGAGTAATGTTTCTTGATCTTGATGCCATAACGGTGCAAAAAATTGTACGTTCAACTCACGACAGATGCGTTCAATCCGTACCCGTTGATATTCAGATGCAATAGCACCACTGATCACCCCATCAACCGGGAGTGATTTTAACAACGCATAGAGATCATCTAACTCAGTTTCTTTTTGACCCGAAGTATCTTTTTTGTATAACGGTAACCCAAGCGCTTTTGCCCCATATTCAGTGAGTGCTATGTTCACCGAATGAAACATCCATGAATCATCAACCCGTGGTTCAAGAGTTACTAAACAAGTAACCTCCCACTTTTTCTGCAAAGCAAGATAGATTGCATACACTGAATCTTTTCCACCAGAGAACAACGCAGCTATCTTCATAAACGTAGTAGAAAGCGTATATCTTTAAATAAATAAACATTTATCGCATCGGCGAACAATCATGAAGATTGGCATTATCAGTAGCATCTCGCTATCAGATTTATTCCAACACCCCGAAATCATCTCTATTGAAACGCCATATGGATCTATAGACCTGATGAGTTCAACTGTTCATTCCCATGAACTTTTGTACCTCAACCGCCATGGAAAAAACAGAACCATGCCACCCCACCAAATTAACTACCATGCAAACATCCATGCATTTGCAGTCAGTCACGTTGACTATCTGCTCATGATTGAAACTGTGAGCACGATGAATCCTAAAATACAGATTGGAGACTATGTTATCCCCCATGATTTTATTGATATGACAAAAAACCGTATACAAACCTATGTTCAAAACCAACGAATCCATATCGATGTCTCAGAACCATTTTGTCCAACACTTCGTAACCATCTGATCACCACACTTGAGTATTTCAAAAACATACCAGTTCACACCACAGGAGTCTATCTTACAACAGAAGGACCTCGCCGTGAAACCTGCGCAGAAATGCAGTTTTACTCGAAAATAGCAGATATCATCGGAATGACGCTTGCATCTGAAGTAATTCTGGCACGAGAAAAGAATCTTTGCTGTGCCTCAATATGTCTTGTTGAAAACATGGCTGCAGGACTCCAACAACACAAGTCAACGCATGAAACAATAACTTTTAACCAGGAGCACACATCTATTGTTGAAAGCATCGTTGAAAAAATAATCTGCTCATTACCGGAAAAGAAAGAATGCCGGTGTCAACAAAATCTTTCACAGGCAACATTATGAAACGATATGAATTCATCAATCATACTGCCGATGTCGGAATCAAAGCATATGGAAAAACGATCGATGAAGCATTTGAACATGCAGCATCAGCTATGTTTGACATTATAACCGATCGTTCATCTATTGATTCTGTTGGGGAATATCAGATTTTTCTTGAGGCATCTGACCTCGAACAACTTCTTGTTGACTGGCTTTCAAAACTTTTATTTTTGAACGGAGCAGAAAATCTTGTATTTGGAAAATTTCATGTCAGTATCAATGGAACGAAACTCTCTGCAAAGGTTTTTGGTGAAATTTTTTCACCACAAAAACATAAACATGGTGTCGAAATCAAAGCAGTTACGTATCATATGCTTGAAGTCCATGTTGACACACCAATCTACGTTCAAGTATTGTTTGATATTTAGATGATTGTTAAAAAAACGAATAGTTTCAATGACCTCTCTTATTTGAATATAAATAGTGTATTTCTCATATCATTTTTGAAGTGTCCCACCGGACGGAACATAGAATTTCGTATAACTTACCTTTCTCCTCCTCGGATCTGCGATCCCCGTCCGGTTCTCCTCCCATCCACCAAAAGAATTTAAAAAAGTTATGAACAGAAGATGCATAAAAAGTATACCTCACGAGCAAACTCTAACGTTCGAAAGAATTTTCATTTTCTGTTTTTGAGAACCGGCGGATCGCTTGTTGTTTTTTTTGGAATAATAACTCGTGTATAACAATTACAACCGGTACAAAATATAATGATTTTACCATGATGAATTCTAATCCGACCTGTCGTTCCAGGTAAAATGTACTTCTTACAATGTTTACAATAACATCGTTTATATTGTGCAGGAATCGGAACTCGATACCGCATCCCGATTCTCCGCGCAAGATGAACATATCTATTTGCTAAGTCAAATTTATTATCTCGAGCGTTTTTTTCTGCAAGATCAAATAAATAACAGATGCGATGATGCGCAATTTTTTTTTGTTGTTTCTTTTCAGCGAATCGTTTCGAAGGCATAGAAAAATCTTTACAACAGCAAAGAAAAACAAGTTTTTAAATGCTTGCAAGTTCTATTTGAGAAAAAATAAAAAAAAGAAAGTGTAAAAAAGAAATAAAATACACAAAATTATTTCTTCTTTAGGTAGGGAAGGCCGGTTCTTTTATTGACACCAACAGTGTAACCAGTGGGTAAATCGCATGGTTTTCCGCTTTTTGGAGCTCGTTTACTGAAAAAATAGATTGTTTGACTTCTTCCTCCTTTCAAGGTTACGCTTCGAGTGTACAATGTCCATCCTTCATGAGTATATGCCATAGAACACCTCCATGGGTGGAATAGGATACTTGTCATTTAAATCTTTCTTTATTTTTCTCCTGAAAAAAGAATGAACATATCAACATTCTGTAGTATTTATTCATGAGATATCTATACATTTAATCGTATATTTTTTACCTGAAAAAATGTCCGGAACTGAAACGACCAATGAAAAAAGAGCTGGTAGTTGTCGCCCGAACATCTGTATGGCTTTTTAGTTTTAAACTTTTTCTAAATTTTACAAAAAAGGTATCACGTTATTATAGATACTATATTAGTAGAATTCTCACCTATGTTATCACATCACTATCGATACAACCTGAATTCTTCTCTACATACCGAGGTACATATGCAAGTATTTATGCACCTACATACATATGTATGTATGCAAGGGGCTTCATCCCGAAATAGATAATTAAGGAAGAAACATTCATTTTTTCATTGGATGGGACGCGCAAAGAAAAGGATTAATCCAACAGTTGCGAACCATGTGAACCGCAATTTCACCGCCGATTTCAGC